>JAQBHN010000055.1:0-2855 GCA_032127635.1 Nitrososphaerota archaeon | reverse complement strand
CCGTCTTCCATTGGAATCTGACCTGAGACAAATAACAAATTCCCAGTTCTTATCGCAGGTACATATGATCCTGCAGGCGTAGGTGGGTTTGGAAGTTTGACTCCTATGGATTCAAGTTTTTCCTAAATCAAGATTACTGTGCTTGATTTTAGGCTGATTTTAGTATTTAGAAACGGAATTTGTCGATAATTTCTCTTATTTCCCAAACTGATTAGAAGATATTGTATATGCGGAAAATTCAGTGTTGATTGTCACTGGAGGCATTCTATGATGAGGATCTAATGGGTGTCTTTGGTGACACTTGATGATTTGTTTTAGATTCTAATGTGCCCTGCTTTTGGAATTTTGCCGGCAAAGTCCCTCTGCAACAGTACCATCTCCTCGGTTCCCCTGCCCTGAAGCAGCCTCTTGTTTATTTCGGCCATGAACTCGTTGATCTGACTGAAGCAGTTTTTCAATTCCTTTTTTAGTCTCTCGTCATCGCTGTTTTCCCTGGTCCACAGAATTGACGATGCCAGTTCAAACATCCCTGACATGCCAGTTAGCAGCAAGTCGTAGTCTGATTTTGTGTACTTGTTGAATTTGCTTGAGGCGAGGCCTTTTGATATGTCTACAAATATTTTTTTGTTTTCCAGATTCCTTATTGTCGAGTTTATTTTGGATTCGTGTGTGAAGATTACATTGTTTATGAAGCCGATGTGCTCCTCCATCGAATAGTGGTAGTGTTTCACATAATACGCGTCATCCTTGTAACCGTGCTTCTTGATGTGCCCCAGCACCTCCATTCTTTTTAAAATCTCTTTCAGCTTGGCCCTGTTGAATCTTTTTTTGTTGTTGAGGCATGTCTTCCACAGATCCCCGAAATAGTTTTTTTCATCGTTCATGCATTCCAGGATGTAGTCTATGGAAATTGTCTGCATGGCCTGTCTCCTAATCTGAATTATTTATTGGTGGTGAACATGGGTTTTGCACCCCGCCGAGCCTGTTCGCGACCCTGGGGTGTGAAAACTGAGCATTTTGTACATGTTTCTTACTTGCCAATGTAATGAATGCCAAGACGCCAATCAAAACTGCGTATGCTGTACCATGACGAAGAACTGGATGAGGAAGAACTGAACAAATGCTTTGCAAAATTTGATTCTAGGACTATTGAACTAATTCTGAAAGAATACAGAGATGATTGACAGCGAAAAACTAGTGAGTCAGATATCGGCATTCATTGAGAGGAATCTTGGAGGAAGGACCCCCTTTCAGAGCACATCTGATTTTATTTCATACATTGCCTACAAGGAATCCCGGAAAAAATCCGACAGCATTTAGAAGCCGCTGGAATAATTTTTTCTAATTTTTGCTTATTTTGATGAGGACCTTTTCGCCCTTGCTTGAGTTGTTCTGGTACACCGTCCTTGTCTTGTACCCCTGCTTCAGAAGGCATCCGTTCAAAACTGACACCCATGGCAGCGAGTGGCCGCTGTTTAGTTTTGATTCAACCGTTATGTTTTTGGTGTTTGCCTCGAAATTGACGTGGCCTGAACATGTTATCTGCATCACCGCATCGATGATCTCAATCACGTCGTCAAGCGTCTTTGTTTTTAGTGATATTCCGTTCTTCTCCAAAAGTTTGAACATGTCAGCTTCCGGCTTTTTGGATATCATTGCAGAGTCCAGCATGTACAGCAGGCCCGCGTCGTTGACAGTCTTGATGATCTTGTAAATCTCCTGCGCCTCGGCCTTTGTTATGTCTGTCAGGGCCTTTGTCTTTGTAGAGTTCTTCCAGATGTTTGAAAACATTTTCTCCTGGTTTATTCCGAGGACATCAGTGGATGAAAAAATGGCGCCTTTGCCGTTCTCGTTGTTTATCATCAGCAATTCCGTCTCGTCAAAAATAAAGCAGTTCTGCGTGATGTCCGACGCCCTGATTTCCACTCCGTCGGGAATTACCCTGAACGATTCCGAGCAGATTTGGGATGGCGACACCAGAACTTTGACATCCAGATTCCTGCGCAGCACCGACAGCAGCTGCCCCTTGCATTCGGCCAGCAGCTCAAAGCCCCACTGGTCCGTCATGATTTTGATTGACGACTTTGATCCGTCAATCATCGTCTGCAGTTGCGGCAGGACGTTGTTTGCACTCAGGTGGAAGTATCTTTTTTCCTCGGAGCCCCGCGACTTCCTGCTTTCCTCGCTTGCCTTTTTTAAGTTTGAAATCAACGTGTTCATTGCGTTTACTTTGTTAATCTGCTCGTGAATTATACCGTCAAATGCATCCTCCGGGGCAATTGCCGTGCACATGATGGGCTTGCTTTTTGAAATGATGGCAAGCTTCTTGCTTTCCAGTTTTAGCAATGTCGGATAAATTTTGGTCCTGGGAATCTCTGAATAGTATGCCAGCTCGCTTGCCGAAATCGTGCCCTTTGCAATAAGCGCCACATACGCCTGCGCCTCGTACTTGCTCAGCCCGAACTCTTCCAGGCTTACTGTCAAAACATGCTCGTTTACCATGATTGTTCTTGATTTGTTATTAGGTAAAATTGAGAGCTAAATTCCTTTACACAGTTGCTTAAAAAAAATCAAAATTGTAACCGCTGGTGGGTGTAACTGTGGTTACTAAATTATTTGTTACACCGTCCTCAAATACAAAATCTATAACTGCTAATCGGTATGTTGGTAAAATGCAGTGTCAATTCAATAGACGTTGAAAACATATCCCACTCTGTAACACTGGTACCGCGATTTGAATATTCGATAAACCTCCTGGACGACATCATCGACGTCCTCTTTGGAAAGCGAGCCGAGATGAAGGAATCAAACCGAGACCTGGCACATGACTTTGACGAGTCCGACAGGGCCCAGGC
>JAQBHN010000054.1:0-8027 GCA_032127635.1 Nitrososphaerota archaeon | reverse complement strand
GAGAAAAACTGTACATTTGTTTTCTATATCTACTCTAGTTGATGTCGTTAGGATTCCTCCTAGCTTGTTTGGAACCGCACTCAAAAAGGCCGGAACAAACATCCTCAAAGAAAAATACGAGAGCATGATTAATGCGGAATTAGGATATATCATCATGATTTTAGATGCCAAAGTCGACGAGATGGGAAAGATGATTGCCGGAGACGGCGGAACATTTCACAAAGTCGAATTCGAGGCCCTGACATTTTATCCAAAACTACAGGAGATTGTACAGGGTGAAATTGTAGACGTTACGGACTTTGGAGCATTTGTAAGAATCGGTCCAACTGATGCACTGCTTCACTTGTCACAAGTGATGGACGATTATCTGAAGAGTGACGTCAAGTCCGGAATGATTTTAGCTAATCAGAGTGGCAGAACACTAAAAGTCGGCTCCACACTCCGTGCAAGAATTACCGCAGTGTCATTGGGCAAAGCTGCTGCAATGGGCAAGATTGGAATTACATGCAGACAGCCATTCCTCGGTGCAGACGAATGGATTGCAGAAGAAATCAAGAAGGCCAGCGGCGGAAAGTCAGAGCCAGCAAAAGAAGAAAAAGTAGAGGCAAGTTAGAATGGCACGAGAAATGGCATGCCGCAAATGTAAACATGTTACAACACTCAAAGTATGTCCAAATTGCAAATCATCAGACTTGACACCGGACTGGGCAGGCGTTGTGCTTGTAGTTGATCCAACAAATTCAGAGATATCAAAAACCTTGGGCATCACTACAAAAGGCAAATACGCAATCAAAGTAACATAAAATCTTTAAAATCACATCGACGTTTTACCAGTACATTGACATTCAATTCAAAAAAACAGTTATCACAGTTTCTTGCCGAGGATGTCGGCAGGGGGGACATTACAAGCAACCTGCTGCCAAAAAAAAGAATATCGGCCAAGATCATCTCCAGGGAAGATGCAATTCTTGCGGGCGTCACATACGCTAAAGAAATTTTCAAACTAAAGGGATGCAGCTCCAGAATTTTGAAAAAAGACGGCTCTAGAATAAAGCCAAATCAAACAGTCATGGTGATCACAGGCAATGCGGGGAGCATACTGACATGCGAGAGAACGGCGCTAAACCTCCTGACAAGAATGAGCGGGATTGCCACCCAAACAAACGCACTGGTAAAAAAAATTCCAAAGAGAACGAAACTGTACGCGACAAGAAAAACCGCCCCAGGCCTGAGATATTTTGACAAGGAGGCAGTGGAAATCGGAGGGGGCAAAAGGCACCGACTCGCACTGGACGAGATGGTCATGATCAAAGACAACCACATTGCGGTTGGAAACTCACTGCTGTCCCTGATTGAAAAAGCAAAAAAAAGATACAAGAAATTCGAAGTCGAGGTTGAAAACACGGCAGACGCAGTGCTGGCAGCAAAAGAGGGAGCAGCCATAATCATGCTGGACAACTTTACACCAGCACAAATCAAAAAAACAATCCAGACACTGAAAAATCAAAAATTGCGAAGCGGCGTAATCCTCGAGGCATCGGGCGGAATCAATTCCAAAAACATCTCAAAATACGGTCAGACGGGGGTCGACATAATTTCAGTTGGAAGCATCACGAACTCGGTCAGGGGAATCGACATGAGCTTGGAAATCTAAGAGCCAATCTGTCCCAGCAGTTCTGATACTGATTTGTTTTTCGGATCAACTTCCAGAATTTTTTCGCAGCACGAGATTGCCCGCTTGTTCTCGCCCAGTTTTTGATGGGAGTATGCTTTTAAAAGCAGCACGTCGACGTCGTATGCGCCAATGTCAAGGGATTTGTCAAAGTAGGATATTGCAGTCCTGTGTTTGTTTTTCAGATAGTAAATTCCGCCCACCATAAACAGGGCATCGTGGTGGTCTGGCACCTTTTTTAGCAGCTCGGTGCCCGCTTTCAGGGACTCGTCATATTTTTTCGCCTTGAGCAGCGTTTTGAATTCTTTAAATTTTTTGATGTTACTTTTTAATTCAGTATCCTTTGCAGATCTGCCAAACAATCCAACCAACACATTCACGCAGATTAGCTAATTGCAAGCATTCTATTAATTGCCAGACGTGCCTTCTCGGCAATCTCTTTTGGAACAGTCACGACATTTTTTTCGTTTATCAGCGCGTCATACACTTTTTCAAGCGTAATCATCTTCATGTATTGGCATTCAGCCTTCTCAGATGCGGGAATGAACGTTTTGCCAGGGTTGTCCTTTTTCATCTTGTACAGGATTCCGGTTTCAGTTGCAACGACAAAATTCTTTGCCTTTGATTCTCTGACATGGTTCAGCATCCCTTCAGTAGAAAGGATTGAGACCCTGTGATCATCAAAGCTTCCATTTGCGACATCGTACATCAGCGGAGTGGTACAGCTGCATTCGGGATGAATGACAAATTCAGTGTCCTTCATCGAGTTTAATTTTTTAGTTACATCTTCGGGGGTGATTCCTGCATGAACGTGGCATTCGCCTGCCCATATGTGCATGTTTTTTCTTCCGGTCATCTTTGCAACGTAAGAGCCCAAGAACATGTCAGGTAAAAACAGGATGTCCCTGTCTTCAGGAATTGCCTTTACGACATTTACAGCGTTGGCCGAGGTGCAGCAGTAGTCAAGCTCCGCTTTAATTTCGGCGGTAGTGTTTACATATCCGACCGTGATTGCATCGGGATGCTGCTTCTTCCAGTTTCTTAATTCGTCAACTGTGATTGAATCAGACAGTGAGCATCCAGCTTCCAAATCAGGAATCAGGACCCTTTTTTCAGGGCAGATTATGGCAGCAGTTTCTGCCATAAAGTTTACGCCGCAGAACAGAATGGTTTTTTGCGGAACTGTCGCAGCTTTTCTAGACAGTCCCAGCGAGTCCCCCGTAAAATCAGCTATGTCCTGAACGTCAGGAATCTGATAATTGTGTGCCAAGATTACCACGTCTTTTTCTTTTTTGAGTCTCATGATCTCTTCCTTGAGTTCAGAGGATTGTTGTACGAGCATATGCAAAGAAAATTGGGTCGGCGCGGATTTAAAGAATATGGAACAGTCCAAAATTATCTGAAAAACTAGCAAATGTGACAATTATTGCCATATTACGTACCAATCTGAATGCCATCAGAGCAGTATTTTCTCAAAGTTTCAATTGCAGACAGAATTGCCAGCCGGCTGGTCTTGGGATTGTTTTCATCTGGAATATTCTCAATCGTGAAGGCCATCCTTCCAAATTTTCCTGCGGCCTCTATGTGGTGGGTGTTTTTGTCAGTGTTCGGGTCTGCGACAATCCTGACGCTGGTTTTCTCACTGCCAATGCCTGACAAAGACAGCAAAGCTGCAACGTTGATGTTTGCAGGAAACAATGCGACTGCCTGTCTTGCAGTGCCTTCAAAGATCACAGCAGGCGAGTCAATCGCATCAAGATCAATTTTTGAGGTTTCAAAAAACTTTGCGCCCTTGAGGGAGCGCGGATGTTTGGTGGTGGTGATTGATACTGATTCCAACTCATGTCTGACTGATTTGATTCCGTCCAGTCCCGCAATCGCACCCGAGGGAAGATAGATGGTTTTTTTGAAATGCTCGCATGCGTCGGACAAAATATCATATATTGATTCGTCAAGCAGTGCACCCACACTCATGATCATCAAGTCGCGTTTGTTTTGCAGTACGCTCAAGCCGATGTCCCTTACAGCATCCTGAGATGCAGCTTCGACTATGATGTCAATAGGATTTGAGGACAGCAGGTGCGAGTTCTCAACAATCTCGGGCTTGCTTGTCAGTTTTTCAACCAGCAGCGCCGACTTCTCCTTTGATTCGTCAAAGACATGTGTAAGAGTTGCGGAAATTTGTCCAGAGTCAATTGCAAGTGCAATCTGAGTACCCATTGCACCGCACCCCAGCAAGCCTATCCGTTTCAAGCAAGTATCCTAGAAATGATCACTTAATTAGTTTAATTTCATCAGGTAGGATTCATCCTCAAGACTTTTTTAACAATAAGGACACGGACAATCATGAAACTTTGCAGGACTTTGGCGCTTGCAGCGTTATTTTCCATTATTACATTTGCAGTTGCCTTTCCGGCAAATGCGGAGGTTGACTCGCCTAAAAGACAGACGGACAGAGGCATCGCATTGGAGGATGTTCTTTGCAGGGAAGGGCTGGAGCTGGTGATCAGAACAAACGGGAACGCGGCATGTGTGAGACCTGACACCGCAGACAGAATGGAAAAAGCGGGAATGCTGCACATTCCTGTAAGATTCTCAGATTTGGAAAAAGAGATCAAGTCAGTGCCGGCCTCAGAAGCAGAGATGCAGACAGTTCCGGCATCAAGCATGTCAGTTGTAAATTTCTACATCACAGACCATGACTTGAACATCGCGCATAACGGAGTAGAGGTTGTCTCCACTCAGGGACTGTTTGAGTTTACAGTCAGCGGCATTCGGATTGACGGTCCCAAAAGCATGATTGAGACCGGGCCGGATACAGGCCAGTTTTACATCAGACTGGAATTGCCCGACACAGTCAACGGAAGGCCGCTAAGTCAGGAAGACATTGTATTGATAAAATATCTGGATGACTCTGACTATTCAGGGGAAAAAAGGGTGCTGGTAAAGTCAGTGCCGCTGACCAAGACATTTGCAAAAGTGCAGACATCCGGAGGAGGTTCAAGAATAGGATGGGAGTTCACAGTAAGAGTTTACGAACCTGATGCAAACAGGGACTCGAAGAACGAGGACAGGATTTCACTAAGCGAATTGGAGTTCAGAGGCGAGGGCGGAATCAGAACCACACTTGCAAATCCAAAATTTGATGCAAACTCAGGATATCTAATGGAGACAGGCCCCAATACAAGTACGTTTGAAGTCATAATCAAAATTCCGCGAGAACTGGACGGCAAAACAATTCACATCGGGGACACGTATGAGATCAGATACATCGATAGAAGCACTCCCTCTGAAACTAACGAGAAGGTGATTCTAAAAGGCAGAATCGGATAGAGTGTCGGATGGATCAGGTTTGTCAAGGTTCAGCATAACCTAAAGATTTTATTCGAACCTGCAAAGTATTGTTGTGCTCAATACAGTATACAAAGATGCAATACTCAACAGAGACAAGATGCTCTCAATTCTAAAAGGGCCAAAATTTGAGCAGATTTTGCAAAAAGCGCGCGACAATTGGTGTGAATTTGCGCCTACAAAAGAGGAAGTGGTTACAGCTGGGATTGATTCCAGTTTCAACAATACAAAGTTTCAAGGCATTGAGTTGTGGGCAACTACAGCTGTTTCAATAAAATCAGACGGCGAGATTCTAGTTGATCTGCACAAGTCAGGACTAGGCTCCGCCGATGACATTTCAAGCATTGCAAGCAAAATGGAAATTGAGGCATGTGAGAAAACAGTAGACAGCGTGGACATGGTGCTGATGGACGGCTCTCTGCACTCCCAATTGATGACCAGGCAAGCAAGTTTAGGTTCGTCGATTGTAAGGATAATGAGAAAGAAAGACAACGTTATTTTCATTGCAAAGACATCAAACACAAAAAAACAATTTGAAAATCTAGGATCACTTGCGGGGGATATTTTCTATTACAATCACGTGACAAACAAGCCGGGATTCAGCAAAATTTTTGTGGAAAAGAAATACGGCGCAGATAAAATAATCTCCTCAACATTTGTAAGACTGAGCGACTCCACCCCAATAATCAAATTGGAATTTCTAGGGGATCAGCACGATGAAAACGAAGTCAGATCAACCATGAACAAACTGTACAAAACCAGTGTCGGCGGATATCCGCATGCACTGAAGCTTGCACACAATAACTGTAAAATATCTGATAAAGAGCTTGCAAAGATGGTAAGTTTGTTAGGATTAAGCAACGAGATAGGCTCGCGGGAGGTACTGGGTTGAGTCTGGGTTTTGTAATTGGCGAATCAAAGCCAACAATTGTCACAGCAATCACCTCAAGAGCGCTGCCGGTAGGTGAATACATCAAAATTAATTCAGACGAGGGGGAAATTCTAGGGCTAGTGGAAAGATCTTCAGTGTCAAGTGCGGCGTTTACAGACGTCAAGAATTTTGACGAGGCCACAGAGAGCACTGAAATTGCGGAGTTGAACAAGAGAGACAAAACATTCACAGCATATATCGGGATTTTGGGATTTTTGGAAAATCTGCGAAAAGGGCAGTCAATCATACCTGCAATTCCCCCGATTCCAGGTACAGAGATCACCCTGCCAAGCAAGCAAGACCTGGAAGGGATATTCAGCCCCAAAAAAGAAGGATGGGTAAGCATCGGAAATCTCTTACGAAACAAGTCAATCGACGCCAAAGTAAATTTGGATAAAATTGTCTCAAGTCATTTGGGAATTCTTGCAATGACCGGGATGGGGAAAAGCAACTTGGTGTCGCTGATCACAAAACAAATTTCAAAACTAAACGGAACCGTGATAATTTTTGATTACCATAACGACTATACGGGCCTAAACATCCCGCGCATCAACGTAATTGACGCAAAAATAAATCCCAGACTGCTAGACGCGGATCAACTCTCAGACGTACTGGAGATCAGGGAGAGTGCCACCGTTCAACAGCGAGTACTGAGAATGGCATTTACAGAAAATGTCAAAAAGTCAAAAGAGTTTTGGAGCAAATTAGAAAGCGAGGTAGACTTCATAGTAAATTCCGAAGATAAAAAAATCAAAGAGATTAGATCTTCAGCATACAGGGTTCAGGACATCATCGGGGAATCTCAAAAAAGATTTGAGGACATCCTAGATCCAGATATGGGGGATCCAATTAGCTTTATCAAAGAAGGGCGTGCAAACATTCTCAACATTTCGGAGCTGTCAGAAAAACAGGCAAACGTAGCTCTGGCATTTTACTTGCAGCAGCTACTCAAGGACAGAAAAGACGCCAGCATTGCACAGCATGGAAGAGCAAAGAGGGATAGAAACTTCAGATTTAACTCGCCCATTTTCGTAATCATTGAAGAAGCACACGTATTCATTCCAAAAGATCATGACACCAGTGCAAAATACTGGGCCGCCAAAATTGCCAGGGAAGGCAGAAAGTTCGGACTGGGCCTAGGAATAGTCTCCCAGCGACCACGCAGTGTTGATCTTAACGTTCTAAGCCAGATGGGCTCGTTTGCAATAATGAAGATCATCCAAGAGGATGACCAGCGACAAATAGCCTCAGCTACAGAGTCGACCAGCCGTGAATTAATCGCCCAATTGACATCGCTGAACGTCGGGGATGCAGTCCTTGTCGGACAGTGGACAAACCTCCCATCACTGGTTCACGTCGAGGAAGTAAAAGAGAAGATCATGGGTGCGGATCAAAGTGCAATCAACGCATGGGCAAAAGCAAATAAAATGAGCGAGGTTGCAATAGAGTCTACCCAGGGGCTGGTACAGAAAGATTTGCTATTAGACTAATGTTATTTTCACACATTTCAGACACGCATTTGGGATTGGCGCAGTACGGTTCTGAGGAACGTGAGCAGGATGTGTATGACGTGTTCAACCAGGCGATAGACGTTTCAATCAAGGATCATGTGGATTTTGTAATTTTTGCAGGGGATATTTTTCACGTGCCAAATCCAAACGGAACTGCAATCATTCAGATGGCAAACGGGTTAAAGAGATTGAAACAAAACAACATCGACTCGTTTTTCATTCTGGGGGAACACGACATCAGCAGGATTAGAACAACGCCAATCCCGTACGTGTATCACAACCTGGATTTTTCAAGATACGTCGGCCAGGGGAAACCCGTAGAATACAGGGGAGTGCTTTTGGCAGGATTTGACAAAATAAGAAAGACCGAAATTTCACATTATGAAGAAAAATTTGCAGCCATAGACAACAGCGTCAAAGATCATCCGGGCCACAAAATTTTGATCCTGCATCAGGGCATCACGGAATTTAACAAATTTGCAGGGGAGTTGCAGTCAACGGATTTGCCAAAAAATTTCACATACTATGCAATGGGACATCTTCACGACAAGGACGTAAGGCA
>JAQBHN010000053.1:0-2588 GCA_032127635.1 Nitrososphaerota archaeon | reverse complement strand
TTATCACCTCGTTCAATAATCGGTTTTTTGAAATGGTTTAACGCTATCCGTAACGCATTCCCCTCAAAAACAAAAGCTATTGCCAAAACTATGTAATTTATCAAAGGGTTTTCAAAAGTATGTTCGCCACCCAGCAATGATGAAAATCCTTGTTCCAATGATAAAATTCCAGAGATGCCAAAAATCATTGTTGCTACAATAAACGACCAAAAGAATTGAGATTTACCATATCCAAATTGATGAAGATCTGTAGCAGGTTTTTTGCTCAATCTAATTCCCAATAACAATAAAATCTGGTTTACGGTGTCAGATGCGGAGTGAAATGATTCTGCCCACATTGAGGCACTGCCAGTCAGGATAGCTGCAATGAACTTTGTAATTGCAATGCCCAGGTTTCCAAAAAGTGCCGCATAAACGGCTTTAGTTGAGCCTGTAGCCAATTACCCTTCTTTCAATTCCTTGTCTGTATTGTTTTCTTTTTTCCTTTTAATATCTTCAGAACCCTTCACAATCTTCTTTTCTATTTCACCTGTCTCTCGATCTATTTTCTTTTCAAGATTTTTTTGGTCCTTTTCAATTTTTTCAACATGAACTTTTATCTTTTCATCAATTTGTTTCTCAATGTGCTCTTCAAGTTTCTCGTCTGCAACGGGTGAAATCCGTCTTTTAATTAAAAACAAAACTCTTAAAATCGCCTCAACAATTATCGCATATATCACAAATCCCATTATTTTGCCCAGAAATGGAATGAATCCAAACGCCCTTTCAACCAAATCATTCGCCGTAAAGAAAACATTGCTAGTGAGGAAGATTCCCAATAACGCAAAAGGGATCAATTTGGCAAAATCTTTCGCAAGATCTTCCTTATAGTATGCAGATATCCTTACTGTGACCACTAGAGATATGACGATTAGGAAAACGTGTTCCATGGCAATGTTTGGCGCCATAAAGAACAAAAAAGTGGAGTAAACAACAAACCACACTAAAACCACCAATGGAAAAACTATGACATATTTGAAAACATATGCAATGACGGAGGTGATTTTTTTTCCGCCAGTATGGTATTTTTTAAGATTCAAAGGGAACATTTCACGCCTTGCAAGAAACCTATAGAAATTCCAAATGAAAATTCCATAAATCACCATTCCAAGCGAATAGCCGATCAAATCCACAAACGACACTTCAATTCCAAATTGAGTTGTGATATTTTCAAGGTCAGTCAACGGTGCAATTAGATTTTCATCAAATGAAAAACCTGCCATAGTTACAAGACTAAAAAGAACAAAAAGAAACACAAGAAATCACACTGCCTCTATTGGATTTACAGTCATTGTTTGTCATTGTTCTATTGTTACGTTGCTTAAAAGATTAAAGCGGTTTGATTTCACATCTCAAAATCTCTAAAAAACTAGCAACCAATCCATCAAACAGACAGCAAAATTGCCGACTTTGAAATCGAGTTAATTTTGAAAGTATTCTGTAATCTCTAAAATTTTCTCAGGAGAAAATACCAGTAACGGTGCCAAGGGTTTTGATACAAGTTTTCAGGCGTGGTTTGAGAAATCCGAGTAGCAGACGCATCCTCGCGAACGGCAAAAATTAGACAAAATCAGGGTTTCTTCGTTTCAGTCAGCAAATCCATCATCGCTTCCGCTGTGACAATTCCAATCACCTTTCTTGCATCGTCAGGGTCCACAATAGGAATCATATCAAATGGGTGCGAGTTCATTTTTTGAATTACGGTAAACAGATAGTCATCAGGCAACGTTGTATGAAATTTTGTATACATCACGTCTCCAACCGTGGTTATGTCCCGCGTTTTTTTATGAGACTTGTCTATCTCTTTTTTCGATATAATTCCCACCAGGTTATCATCTCCATCAAAAACAAGGAACGGTTTTTTTGTATCGCTGTTTTTGGAGAATTCCTTGATTGTCACATCAGGTGTTGTTTTTGAAAACGATGTATTCACTACAGCTATTGCAGGAGTGTCAGATACCACTCTTCTGAAATAAATTGGAACCAGTCCAAGTTCAGAAGTTCCAACCTTGAAGGGGGTTATCTTCTTTAGTTTTCGCTGAAGCTCCACGCTAGAAATTATCATTGTGATAAGAGTGCCGAGAACCAAAAGTGAAAACAGTTTGTTATCCATAATATCTGCTTGAAGCAAAGACAGCATCAGCGCCAGATCAACTGCACCTTTTGACATTACACCGTACGCAACAGTGCTTGCAGGCCTCATTTTGGCTATGCGTACCGCAATGTACGAACTTAAAAATTTCACGCCAGTCATAATTGCAATGAAAACTCCAATTATCCACCAATCTAATTCCAAAAACGCTATGCTGAAATGCAATCCTATACCCGCAAAGAAGATTGGAATGAAAATGCCATATCCAATCACACTGATGTTTTTGGAGATTTCATGGTACTCGTCCCTAGTCATTCTGGAGACTGCAATTCCTAAAAGAAGTGCGCCTATGGGACCGTGAACGCCGCTAATTTCGGAAAGATATGCGACAAGTAGAATCATTCCTATGACTATGGCAAAAGATGCTTCTAGTACACGCCTGTGCTTGTTGTGTAAT
>JAQBHN010000052.1:0-10380 GCA_032127635.1 Nitrososphaerota archaeon | reverse complement strand
GTGCCAATTTCAACAAATATCGACGGTTTTGTCAGGGCGGTGGGCCCGTGATGGGTTGCCTCTATAGTAATTTGAAAACCAGGAAATTTCGGTTGATTTTTCTTTAAAGTTTGAAGATATGATTTTTGAAAGCCGGGCTTTGGAATGGCCACTTGTTTGTCATTTCCGCCAAATTTTGCAGTGGAAAAATTTCCAGTACTGTGACATGTCAAAGCTAGAACCCCAGACTCAGCAGCATGTTTTGATAGAAAAACAAATCCATCATAATCATATTTTTCTTCCAGCCAATCAGCAGAAATGGCAGGTGTTGGAATAACTGCAAGATCATAATATTTTCCGCGAAAAACATCACCGTCTTGCGTCATGTCTTTGGAAAGAAATTTTGCCATATTGCGACCTGCATGGTCATCTTGATACGCAACCAGCAACTCCATGAGATAAGAGATATAAGGACACCTTATTAATTTCCAGCAATGAACCCTAGGCAGACTTTGAAAAACATGGCCAACACTATGAAAATGGCTAAAAAGCCAGACAAAGATGAGTATCAGCAACACCTTAGACTCGTTTTGTTAGGAATAGCAGGAGTGGGAGCTATTGGTTTCACAATTCAGTTTGTCTTTTCTGTAATTACATTTGGTAATAAATAATGTCTGAAGAAATAAAATCACACCTGTTTGCAATTAGAACAACGGGAGGACAGGAAAAGGTTGTCATGAGATTATTGGAAGCAAAGGCAAATGCAAATAAAATCAACATTCAGTCAGTGTTTTGGGTAAGCGATTTGAAGGGATATGTGGTAGTTGAGGCAATCAATCCCAGCGATGCATATCTGGCAGTTGAAGGAGTCAGACACATTCGAGGTCAACTAAGAGGAGAATTGGAATTCAAGGATATTGAAGGATATCTGATCAAGAAGTCAACAGTTTCACAATTAGCAGTAGATGACATAGTAGAGATTACAGGCGGGCCGTTCAAAGGAATGAAAGCGACAATTACCAGAATTGACGTAGACAAAGAAGAGGCAACAGTGGTTTTGCTAGATGCATCATATCAATTACCAGTCACAGTAGACGCAAACTACCTAAAGCTGTCTATCGGAGCTTAGGAAGGATTAAATTTTCAATTTGAGTTTGATTTAACATGGGAGAACAAAAAGTATCAGCACTTGTAACAGGCGGAGGGGCATCAGCAGGCCCACCATTAGGTCCAGCATTAGGCCCTCTAGGAGTTAACATCATGGAAGTCATCAAAGCAATTAATGACAAAACAGCGGATTTCGAAGGAATGAAAGTTCCAGTGACAGTAACTGTCAATACGGATACAAAAAAATATGAAATTGAAATCGGAATTCCTTCAGCTGCCGCCCTCATCCTGAAAGAAGCAGGACTTCAAAAAGGCTCAGGGGCATCAGGTAGTGAATGGGTAGGAGATGTGACTATGGATTCAATTGTAAAGGTTGCAAACACAAAACTTGACAAATCATATGCATCATCATTAAAATCAGTTGCAAAGACAATCATTGGAACTTGCCTAGCATTAGGAATCAAGGTAGAAGGAAAGACGCCAAAAGAAATTACTGCCGAAGTAACCGAAGGCAAATGGGATGAAAAATTCAAATAATTATTGAATTAGATACGTAGGATCTTTATCGGTTTTTTGTAACTCTACAAAGGTTTCAGTATTTTGAATGCCTTCAATTTTTCCGATTTTTTCAATTACGATGGTATGGAGATCCTCGAGATTCTTGGCATAGACATTAATCATAATATCAAATCTGCCAGTTATTTCTGAGATGGATACAATCTCGGCAATTTGCATGAATTGCTTGTGAATTGCATCCTTGAACTTTGGATCCCTGTTTATTCCAACAGATGCTTTTACCCCTATTCCCAGGAGCGAGTCATCAATTTCAATAGTGAACTTTTTGATGAGTTTTTTCTTCATCAATCTCTTAATTCTACTGTAAAGAACAGAAGCATTGATTCCGAGTTTTTTTGACAGTGTGGGAACTGAAATCGAGCCATCTGCAGTCAATTCATAAAGTAGTTTCATATCCAAGTCATCAAATCGATGCATCGTGTTCAAAAAATCTGGTTTTGATTTAATATATGTAGGCTTTCGGCACAATTTCCACCTTAATTATAATAATTCTAGTGAAAATATGTAATTTTTTAAAATAAATGATTAGCAAAAAACTCAATCTCTAAACGATTTTAAGTAGGTTTTCTAGAAAATGTTTCGTAATGATTTCAGATGCTCAGCTTATTGAAATGGTAAAACAGGCAAGAGCCGCAACAAAAGAGAGGAAATTCAAACAATCCATAGAATTAATCATCACTTTCAAGGATATCGATGTAAAGAAAGGATTTGCAATTAACGAAGTCGTTCAGCTTCCAAAGACAAGCTCTCCAGCAACCGTTTGCATAATTGCCACAGGAGACATGAACCAAAAGGCAAAAGCAGCAAAAGCAGACACGGTTATCGGAACAGAAGAATTAGAAAAATATGGAAAGAACAAAAGAGAATCCAGAAAATTCATCAACAAACATGATTTCTTTTTAGCAGATACAAAAATCATGCCAGCTGTCGGTAAAACTTTAGGTCAGCTTTTGGGTCCAAGAGGAAAGATGCCAACGCCGGTTCCTTTTGATGCATCCATTGAAGCGTTTTTAGAAAGATTCAGATCATGCATCAAAGTAAGATCAAGAGCGTCATTATCGGTCTCATCTAAAATTGGAGATGTGTCCATGGAAGATTCTGATTTGGTAATTAACGCACATACAGTTCTAAATGCAATTGAAAAGAAATTACCAAACGGGGAGAAAAACATGAGAAAAATTTTAATTAAAACCACAATGGGCAAGCCAATAAAACAAGCACAAGAGGTCAAGAAGAAATATGCATGAGAATAGAACAAGCTATCCTAAACGAAAAACCCAAATGTATCAGCAATTACAGGAGCTGCCAAAAAAATACAAAGTTCTAGCTGTAATCAAAATGAAAAAAGTCAGGTCATCTCAAATTCTTCCATTAAGAAAAACACTTTCAGGAGAGGTATTATTTTTCAGCATCAAAGACAAAGTTGCAAAGAAGGCATTTGAGAAACTCGACATCCCGGGAGTCAAAGACATTGCAGACAAACTGACAGGACAATGCATGTTTCTATTTACTGACATGTCACCATTCAGGCTAAACGTTCTTCTCGCCAAAAATAAAATAATGATGGCGGCAAGAGGCGGGGATATCGCAAGTTTCGACATCGTTGTTCCTGCAAAGAACACGGGAATCGCACCAGGCCCAATGCTCACAGAATTCAAAGAGGCCGGAATCCCTACCAAGATTGATCAGGGAACCATTTGGGTTTCAAAAGACACCACTCCGGTTCTAAAGGGGGCGGCAATTAATGAAAAATTAGCATCACTTCTAGGCAAATTAGACATCAAACCAGTGGAAGCAGGAATTTCACTGTATTCAGCATTAGAGGAAGGAGTTGCATATACTGAGGAAGAAATGATAATCGATGTCGAGAAAATCAGAAACGCATTCACTCAATTTCATCAAGAAGCAATGTCACTATCAATCGAAGCGGGATATGTTACTCCAGAGAACGTCTCACAGATTCTCAGCAAAGCATACCAATCTGCACGTTCTGTATCTATCGAGTCAGGATTTATGACAGATGAAACAAAGGAGCAAATTTTACAAAAAGCAGATTCCCAAGCAAAATCAGTTGCAGCCCAGGCAAAAGATTACACTCCCGCCTAAGTCTCTCTAACCTTAGGAAGATTCCAATTATACCTCATTGCAAGCAACCTTATTCCAGTTGCCGCAACAATTCCAATTATTGATGCAGCGTTTACATCTACACCAGACGAGAGAACTGCATAAAAAACTACGATTCCGATTATCGATGCAACGGCATAGACCTCTTTTACAAACACTATTGGAATCTCCCTTACAAAAACATCCCTGAGAATTCCGCCGCCAATAGCCGTAATCATTCCTGCAAACAGCATTGGAAGAAAATTCAATCCGACTATATGGTATGCAATTGACGCACCCAAAATTGAAAACACACCCAGTCCCACCGCATCAAAGACTAGCCAAATATTCATTTTCTTTCTGAGTCGTGAGAAAAGAAAGAACATCACAATTCCGACAACAACGGTTATGGTGACATAGATAGGATCTGAAAAAGCGGCAGGGAACCTGCCAAAAATTACATCGCGAGTCACCCCACCCCCCACTCCAACTACAGTGGCCAGCACGATAATTCCAAAGATGTCTGCCTTGTGTGCAATTGCCTTGGAAGCTCCCGTAACTGCAAAAGCTATCGTACCCAGATAATCCAGAATGCTAATGAAACCGTCAATTGGAAAGGAAAAGTCCACCATCCTATGCAAACTCTGAGCTATTGCTAATTAAGACTTGATAAAAATAAAGATCAAAAGTGAATTGTGAAAATAAAAAGTTGCTTAGCCAAATAGGGAAGACAATCCTTCCATGGCTGCTTCTTCGTTTTTAGGTTCTTCTTTCTTTTCTTCTTTTGCCGGGGCTGCTGCTGCTGGTGCTGATGCAACTGCTACTGGGGCGGCTTTAACTGCCTCATCGATGTTAACATCGGCTAAGGCTGCAACTAGTGATTTAACTTGGGCTTCATTAACGTCGACACCAGATGCTTTGACAACTGATGTGAGGTTTGCCTCGTTAACTTCTTTGTCTAGTTTGTGAAGAAGTAAAGCAGCGTAAACATATTCCATTGTATCGAGATTTTCTCAGGGCATAATATAAAACTATTGAGAAGTTACGCCTAAAAATTGAAAACTTAGTTCAGGATTTTGAGACTTCTGCAAACAGCATACAGGGTTCTCTTCAAAGTGGCATCAGTCAAAGTATCCATCCTGTGCTTCAAAACCCGTTTTGCTTCATCCCTTTCGGAACCAGGAGGCAAAGACAAAACAGCATTGATGAATTCAGGTATTGATTCACGAATCCAGTTATCCAGCATTCCGTAAATTTTTGGGGGAAGAATGTCGCATTTATCAACATCAAGATCCAGCACTTCGGCATAATTTTCATGTTCAATTCTATACACCAAAGCCAAGACGACATTGTCTGGAGTTGGATGTTCAAGAATTTCCTTAGAACGCTCCCCAGTTTTTCCTTGGGCAATCTTATTTTTCAGCCCTATCGGATTTACAATAATTCCATTAACGCCAACTTTTCTTCCGTCAACGCCGGTGACTATGCCAAAAATAAAATCATTGAATTCACCATTTTTTTTAATAGAGAAAATCGGAGTACCTTCTTTCAGAACAGGTTTCTTGCCAAACATGAATGGATATCATCCCATAGTGTATTTATTACTATCAAACAGGTCATAATTCTCACGAATTATTTCCATTGTTACACGTCTAAAACTAAATTACTATAAAAAATTTTTTTCCTCAAGACCTTTTTCCCATAGAATTCATGACTAATCCACATACCGCCAATTTACTTTTCTTAAAATAAGACAATACGGATGACTGAAAAGATGGGGAAAAAATTTTACATCCTGATTCCACTGGTTCTCGCAACCTTCATCCATCTTGTAAATCCCGTTGGATTTCCCGACATCTTTTTTGACGAGGGAATCTACATGCGAAGGGCAATGAACATGTTAGACACTGGAAACCCACAAGAGAGTTACCTTTATGATCACCCGTATTTTGGCCAGATAGTTCTAGCAGGAGTCTTACAAATTACAAACTATCCGCCGGAAACTACAACTGATCCCGACTCACTTCAGAATCTCTACCTCATCCCAAGACTATTCATGGGAATAATTGCAATAACAAGCACTCTGCTAGTCTATCAGATTGCCAAAGAAAAGTTTGGCAGCAACGTGGCATTGCTTTCATCCACGCTGTTTGCGGTAATGCCATACACGTGGATATTTGACAGAATATTACTTGATTCAATTTTGTTGCCGTTTTTGCTTGCATCCGTTTTGCTTGCAATTCATTTTGCAAAACCCCAAGGCAAGATGTGGCTTGCACCGCTTTCAGGAATAATGCTAGGGCTTGCAATATTTACCAAGGTTCCAGCGTTTGTCTTCATTCCTCTTGTAATTTGGCTGATTTTCCAAAAGGAAAAAAAGTTCTCACATATGCTAGTCTGGATAATTCCCGTGTTGCTGATTCCGTTGGTGTGGCCTGCAAACAGCATATTTTTGGATCAGTTTGATTTGTGGGTTAAAGACGTATTGTGGCAAAGCCAAAGAAGCAACAGCATTTTTGAAATTATCGGATCTTTTCTAACAATTGATCCAGTGCTGTTTGTGATTGGCATGGCAGGCATAATCTATGGTGCAATTACAAAAAACAAGTTTGTCTTGTTTTGGTTTGTTCCATTTGTCTCATTTTTGTCGCTGGTCGGATTCAAACAGTATTTCCACTGGATTCCAGTAATTCCAATCATGTGCATTGCTGCAAGCATCTGGTTGCTTGACATGCCAAAAAAAGTGAAATTATTGCAATCAAAGACTGCACATTATGGCGTGATAGGAATAATTCTGGCGTTCGGATTTTCAAGCACCCTTCTTGTCATAACAAATGACATATCGTACAATCAGTTTGAGGCACTGTCATTTGTTTTAGAGAATCACGATGCCCAAAGTACAATCCTGGCCAGTCCGGCATACACATGGATTCTGTATGATGTGTTTGGCGTAGACAATGTACCAAAAGACTATGCAATGATTTTGTTTGGGCCAGTGCAAACAAAAGACATCATAATAATTGCAGATGCGCATTTTATGCTAGACCAGAACAGGGGGGGAAAACTGGTACAAGCATACAACAATACGGAATCCATAGGGTTCTTTGAGGGCAGGGCAGATGAATGGGATACCAGAATCTACCCGTACACCAACATGAGAATAAACCAGGAAGGATTCTCAATCGACATCAGAGCCGGCCAATTGGAAAAAGGCAACTAAATTTCACCTTAAACATTTTAATCCAAACCAGAAAAATTGATCTCATTGCAAGATACCGAGATTTCAATAATTGTACCAACGTATAACGAATCAAAGAATATCCGTGGAATTTTGGAGCACATTCAAAAATCCATCCCTAAAAATCTGAAGGCCGAGACAATAGTAGTGGATGACAACTCGCCGGATCTGACAGCAAAGATAGCTGAGGACTACTTTTATTCAATTAAAGAAAAAACCACCCATACAATTAGCGTAATCAAAAGAAAGGCAAAGGACGGATTATCATCAGCGATACTAAACGGAATTCAGCAAGCAGTTGGCAATACAATAATAGTCATGGATTCAGATTTTTCCCATCCGCCAAGCGTGATTCCAAAAATGATTGAGACCCTAAGGCAGACCAAATGCGACATTGTAATTGCATCAAGATATGTCAAAGGAGGCTCCATTCAGGGCTGGCCACTTAAGCGAAAACTCATGAGCAAGATTGCAACCCTCATTGCAAAAAGAGGCCTTGGAATTTCATCCAAAGATCCAATGTCAGGATTTTTCTTGTTCAAGAAAAATATCATTTCAGGACTAAAGTTTGACGCAATCGGATACAAGATGCTGCTAGAAATTTTGGTAAAAACAAAGGGCGTCAAGATTCAAGAAGTTCCATATACATTTACAGACAGACAGCAAGGAGACAGCAAGATTGGAGCTGGGATCATTTTTGATTACTGCAAGTCAGTCTGGAAATTATACAAGTATGGCAGACAGGTAAGAAAGGAGGAAAAACGTACGTCGGTAAGATTCCTCTCAAAAGCTGCGAGATTCTTTACAGTGGGGGCATTGGGATTGGGAGTAAACTATCTTGCATCAATTGTGTTTTCTTTGAGTGCAGATATGTGGTATATTCATGCAACCATGATTGGAATAGTGTTTTCAATTACCAGCAATTTCATTTTAAACAAGTACTGGACTTTTGAGGACAGGGACTTTGGAACAAAACGAACACTCGTTCAATATGGCAAGTTTGTCGGGTTTAGCTCAATTGGAGCACTAGTCCAGCTTGGAATGGTATATTATCTTGTGGATGAAAGCGGCATGTCATATCCAATTTCACTGGTGCTGGCAGTAGGAGTTGCAGCGTTTAGCAACTTTGTACTGAACAAAAGATGGACATTCAAGGAAAAAGTCTGGAGCTAGTCATCGGACGTAGTCATCTTCGAGTCTTTTAATGTCAGACTCTTGGAACAAACCAAAAGATATTTCCAAAATTTTCAGATCAGTTACTGCCTCCAGTCTGTGAACTTCTTTTTTTTGAACAGATATCTCATCCCCGGTCTGGATTTTTTTCTTGTCATCCAATATTGCATATCCTTCGCCGTTTAGGACATACCATTTCTCAGATCTATGCTCGTGAAACTGCAGGCTGGTTCTATTCCCTGCAAGTATGGTGATTACCTTGATCGTGGTGGTTTCATTGTCAGTCAACTGCTCAAAAGATCCCCAAGGCTTGTTAACTTTCATCAGTTTTGCTGAATTTGCATCAGCGTTATAACTCCACTGAAGAACATACAACATGAAATCAGATTCACTAGTATTTTCTGTTCATCAAATTCATTCCTAATTTCCCCACTGTATTTTAGAGAAATAAGTAATATTTATTAAATTACAGTGGGTAGATACATCATGGTCTCAATTGTATCAAGGGAGAAAAATGGCAAAAAATACCTCTATCTGAAACATTCCACAGGGGACAGGCAAAAGGAAAAGTATCTTGGAGTATCGATTCCTGCAAACATTGAACAGATCAAAAAGGAATTCCTGCTGGAATTTTACAATACGGAATGGGATGAGAAAATCAAAACCATATCTGCAAACTATAAAAAAGAATCAAAGAAAAAAACAATATCAATAAAACAAAAAGACTTTGAAAGCTTTGGAATATCATTTACATACAACACACAAAGGATGGAGGGCTCCAGTCTTACAGAGGCAGACACCCGAGACTTGCTGATACATGGTGTAACTCCTTCAAGAAAATCTCAGATAGATGCCATTGAAACTAAAAAGCACTATGACTTGTTTATGAGACTGGTCACATCCAAAATATCAAAGATTACAAAGAAAATAGTAATGCAGTGGCACAAGGAAATATTTTTCCAGACAAAGATTGGCGAGGCAGGAGACATTAGATCATACAGGGTTGGAGTGACCACAAATAATAAGATAGAATTTGCAACAGTTCCAGAGATTCCAAAGAGATTGCAGGAATTTTTTTCCTGGCTAAACAAATATTCCGGGGAAAATTCTGCAGAGCTTGCGGCATTGGCACATTACAAGTTTGTATCAATCCATCCGTTTGGAGACGGCAACGGTAGAATATCTCGATTGATAATGAACTATGTTTTGTTTGTACATGAATGTCCCCTGATGCTAATTAAAAATAATGACAGACGCGCATACTTCAAGTCGCTTGAAAAATCTCAGCTGAATGATGATTCGATTCATTTTTTGAAATGGTTTATGAAATATTATATCAAGGCAAACAAGCAGTATTTGTAATACCCACTGTAAATTCTAATTATTTATGAATTGTTTGAAAATACGGTGAGCAAACAAACGGATTATGTCATTTACGAGTGCAAAACAGTTCAGACAATTATGTCCGACATTATGTCCGATTGGGGGAGTATGTCTAGGAACATTATGTCCGATTACGATAGAATATTTAATGTATCATTAATAGACAATTCTTAATATTGGAAAATAGCAGGCTCATCGTTGGATAAAAAAGAGATTCTAAAAGAATTTTCAGCAGATCCTGAGAGATACTACAATGTCAAACTGTTCCAAGAGCAGGGATTTGTCAGAAAGTCATGCGCCAAATGTGGCAGGTTCTTCTGGACTCTGAATGCGGACAGAGATTTGTGTCCAGACGACGGAACAGACACATACTCGTTCATCGGCGAGCCTCCGACCACCAAGAGATTTGATTACACGCAAGCATGGAAGCAAGTCGAAGAGTTTTTTGTAAAAAATAACCACACTTCAGTTAGCAGGTATCCAGTAGTTTGCAGATGGCGAGATGACTTGTTTTTTACAATTGCGTCAATCGTTGATTTTCAAAGAGTCATGGGAAGCAAGGTGGTATTTGAGTTTCCTGCCAACCCGCTAGTGGTCCCACAAACTTGTTTGCGTTTCAAGGATTTGGAAAACGTCGGAGTGACTGGCAGGCACTTTTCAAGCTTTTGCATGATTGGGCAGCACAGTGTTCCGGATTTGGGAGGGTATTGGAAGGACGAATGTGTTGATTTGGATTTCAGGTTATTGACTGATCAGTTTGGAATTAAAAAAGAGGAGGTTGTATTTGTAGAGGATGTGTGGGCAGGCGGTGGCTCTTTTGG
>JAQBHN010000051.1:0-5304 GCA_032127635.1 Nitrososphaerota archaeon | reverse complement strand
ACTAATTTTACTTTTCCCTGCTCGATATATTCGTCAAGAATCAGCGGCAATGTCTGGGTGTGGAATCTTGCACAGAATGGACACTGAAAATCTGAAAACTCCACTATGGTGATTGGGGCGTCCGGATTTCCTATTATTGGATCATTGTCTGCTGAGATCCTCACCTGCTCCACTGCTTGTTTTGTGGGTAGCTGGTTTTGTAACAGTCTTAGCTCAAGTTTTGAAATTGCTTCGTCAAGATCTTCATCTGAAACCTGATTTGAATTCAGATTTGATGTGTATGATCCCGCAAAGAATGATGCGACTCCGACTAGGATGATTGCCCCTATTAGCAATCCGTTAAATGTGGATTTTTTTACGGAAATTTTCCCGTTGTCGTTTTTATCAATTTCTGAACCGTCTGAGCTCATTTCAATTGGTTCCAAATTCAGCATACTTATTCGTATTGCCGGATTTCGGATTGAGGATGTTTTTGGAGATGAATGGAGCCAATGACGGGATCTGAACCCATGACCTATTGATTACAAATCAATTGCTCTACCAGGCTGAGCTACATTGGCACAAAATCAAATGAAATTTTTCAAGGTTTAAAGTGTTACCTGAGGTTAGTTTGAAAATAAAGTTATTTCGAAATTCATAAAAACACACTCAGTTTATAATAATGCCCTATTTTGATCCCCTTATGAGATACATCGAACCAAATCGAGTCAAGATTTTGATGATGATGTTTTTTGCCACTGGCGCAATCGGGATAGTGATTGGACTGTCCCCCATCTCTCCGCCTTCCATGACTATGATGATCACTTTCATGGGGGTGATTAACGTTGGACTGGGCGCCTTCTTTACGTTCCTCTTTCTGACGTAGATTCAGGGCCAGCCGGATAAGAGAAAGAAGAAAAGAAAAACCGACTGAGCATTGTCTGCATATTTAGAATCTTTTCAAATTCTTGCTCTCAATTAAGATATAAATAATAACACTCTTTCATGAATGCAGAAATGCTAAGCCTTGTCGCAAAGAATTTGTTTCTTACAAAGGGAAAGGGCGTTCACGAGGACAGGCTGACAAGTTTCGAATATGCTCTTAGGGACGCCGGCATTGCGGGGACCAACCTTGTTTTGATTTCAAGTATTTTTCCTCCCCAGGCAAAACTAATTTCCAGAAAAGAAGGTTTGAAAAGAATTTTGCCCGGACAGATTTTGTTCACAATCTATTCAAAAAACCAGACAAATGAGCCTCAGAGGGTGTGTGCCGCATCAGTCGGCCTTGCCCAGCCAAAGGACAAATCCAGATACGGGTATCTTTCTGAATACGAGTCTTACGGACAAAACGAAGATCAGGCCGGTGATTACGCTGAGGACATTGCGGCCCAAATGCTTGCATCCTCTTTGGGAATTACTTTCGATGCTGACAAAGCATGGAATGAAAAGAGACAGCAGTGGTCGATTTCTGGAGAGATTTACAAAACTCACAATATTACTCAGACTACCAAGGGTGACAAGGACGGGAAGTGGACTACTGTTTTTGCTGCCGCCGTCCTTTTACTGTGATTGCTTCTTGTATCCCTTGAGATAAAACATTGCAGCTGCAATTGCAACTATTGCAATTATGATCACTATTGGGATTGAGTCGTCAAATTCCTGTTTTTCACTTTGGATGTTTTTCCCGCCAAGTGAAAATTCCAACTCTTTGTCGGTCACCGATGTTTTTTCTCCAAAAATGTATTTTCCTTGAATTGTCTGGCCTTCTTCAGGATCAAAGATCCATCCCTGTTTTGTGATGTCAGTTGGAATTTTTTCACCGTCTATTATCTGCGTAGGCGATATGTTTCCTTTTACATCTGAAACATTGGTGTCTTCTGCAGACAATACCACCACCTGTATTATTGAGTTTAGGGGGTAGAACCCAGCTGAGAAATAATCTGATCTGTGCAACTCGCCTGTTTTCAAAAATTCAAGCGGCTTGATTTTATCCATGCCTGATGCCATTCCTGAATAGTCAGTTGACAGTCTTAGTTGAAGCAATGACTTGTTCTCTGATGGTATTATGGAGAACGTCATTTTTGCATTCTCGTCTGATGAAAGGTTTCTTGCGGCATCGTAGAATCCGCCAGAATCTCTGATGGTTTTTGGAATTAGAATCGACGATATTTTTTCATACATGGAACCCGTGTCTTCCATGGGCATTGTGTACACTGCGGAAATAGTTCCCTTGCCTGAAATCACCCCTGATGTTTCCAAGGCCATGTTCATATCGTCACTGGGGCGAATGAATGTGGAGTGGAGTTTTGCCTTTGTGTCGAATATCTCGTTTATCTCATCAATGAACTGCTCTGATACTCTCAGCGTCGAATTCTGAATCGTCAGAAAATTTTTGTCTGCTGGATCTCTTTTGACATTTATTATTATGCATGATTCTTCGTGAACTCCTAAGACGCATTCATTTTGATTTGTTATGATTACTGCTGAGATGTTTCCGTTTTCCCTGATTCGTTGCTCCAGCTCTGCCGGGATTTTGATCTCTTGAACGCTCGTACTTTGCAATGTTATTGACGCTGTAACGTTTTGAGATATCCTCTGGTCTACGATAATCTGTGCCGTTTCTTGAAACGTGGCAAGGCGTATTTCTTGTGAATAAGCATAGTTTGCTGAAATTCCAATTAGCACAATTATTGCAAGGAGGATAATCTTTTGCTGCATGTGTCGTACCTCAAAGAATGAAATTATTAAATTTACTCCTGTTTCAACGTGATGCGTTATTTGTCTGGCTTGTTTTTTATGAAGATGATTTATCTGGTAACTAATATCCCCATAAATACAACCGTCTAGATATTATGGCGTTAATCTCTGTTCTTGCTGATCTCTTTCAAAACCCTGTCCTTCAGCTGGTTGCCGTTCTGAGTGCTTTTGGAATCGGATTGTTCCAGGGGATAATCCTTGGGAGGGCGATACTTGTACGGTTTCCCCGGCTGCAAAATCATGTAAAAACCGTATCAGTTACAATGTTCGTCCTGTTTTTGGTAAACGCGCTATTGAGTGTCCCTCGGTTTGCCTCTCCTGAAAAAATCATCATGTCTGATCTGTCTGCAAACAGTCCTGGCGAACTTGCATCTTCAATTTTTTTGATATTTGGAGTGAGCACTGGATTTCTAACGGTGTTGGCAATTTCTGTCACCGTGATGAGTTTTGCTGTCTTGAAATTTACAAATCTTGACGGGGTGACCAAGGGGTTTGTCCTCTTTTTTAGTGCGTTAATCCTGATACTGACTGCAGTAAGCAGATTCACTGATCTTACCCCCAGCACTTTTGAGGTGCTGCTGTACTTCCTATATCAGATGGGAATTACCATTGGAATTCTGATGGGTTCCATCAGAAAAATCAAATCCAAAAACTAGAAACAAGTTCAAACGTTTAAATCTGATTATCATTGGTATGGAATTGACATCGAATTCAAACCGTTCGGGGAACAAGCTGGCAGTCCATGCGTTGGACTGTCAGCCCCATTTATCTAAAATCTAGTTCAATGATGAGAGTATCTTCACTTGCTCTTTGATGTAGTCAAAACCCTCCTGCCAGAATTTTGGACTTCTTATGTCAAAGCCGTGCTCTGATAGGAGTTTTTCAGGTTTTTTAGATCCGCCAGCTTCGAGAATGCTCATGTATGCCGGGACAAAGTCATTCCCTTCCTTTTTGTATCTGTGAAACAGTGACAAAGCTAGCAAGTTGCCAAATGAATATGCGTAACAGTAAAACGGCGTATGATAAAAGTGCGGAATGCAGCTCCACTCCACTGCAAAGTCATCCGATATGCTTACCGAGTTTCCGAACTGAACTTTGAGATTTTTCAAATATGTCTTTGAAATTTCGTCTATTGTGGTTCCGTCCCCGATCTGCTTGTGGGCGTCAACTTCAAAGATTGTGAAAAATGACTGCCTTAGGATTGTTGCGTACAGATCATCGATTTTTTCAGACAGCATTGCCTTTTTTTCATCGTCGGAAATTTTGTTTGCCAAATTATCGTACAGCAGCAATTCCGAAAAGGTTGACGCTGTTTCTGCCAACGGCAACGGGGCATCCTGAACAAGAATCGACCTGTCCTGCGCTGCTTGGCTGTGAACTGCGTGACCCAGCTCGTGAGCCAGGGTAAAGACGTCCCTTGATTTCCCGGTAAAGTTCACCAGTACAAAAGGTGTAATTTTTGGAGCAAGCGTGCTGCAAAAGGCGCCGTCTCTTTTTCCTTTTCTTATCGCCGAGTCAATGTGCTTTTCATCGAATACTTTTCTTGCGTACTCCTCCAACGTGCTGCTAAACCTTCCCAGCGATTCAAAAACCAGTTTCACTGATTTGTCGTAGGAATAGTTTTTTTCTTTGATGTTTGCCGCTGCTGGCGCATACAGGTCATACCTTCGCAATTTTTTCATTTTCAGCATCTTTGCTTTTTGAATAAAGAATTTTTGAAATACCGGCGAATTTTTCTTGCAAACCGTGAGCAGCGACTCTATGCTTTCATCGTCTACGTCATTCCCTATGTTCCTCATTGAGATTGGCGATTTGTACCCTCTGAGGTCGATGCCCTCGTCTTTCCAATTTTGGACAATGTTCTGATATATCTCTCCGACCACTCCCTTGTTTTTAGAATATCTGGAAAGAATTGTTTTGTATGCTGTTTCTCGAACCTTTGGGTTCGTGCTTCTGATGTAGTTTGTGATCTCCTCTCTTGTCATCACCTTGGTTTTATTTCCGACCTTCATCTCGTATTCAAACGAATTAGTTATCTTGTCATAGATCTTTACAAGCGCAGATATCCCTGTCACGTCTAACGTGTTTATGATTCGCTCTTCCGGCTCACTCAATGCATATTTTGCAAATAGTCTTTTGTGTGAAAGATACTCTGTAATCTCACCGGCGTCTTTCATGAGTCTCTTTGCATTTTTCTCATCGACTTGTATTTTCCACCACAAATCAAAAAACAAAATTTTATTTGATATTTCAGAGCCGAGCTTTTGACATCCTTGTCATTAGAGACGTCGCCTCATCTGATTGCGTGTCTGAGGAATATGACAGTGATGCATAGCCTCCGACCCTGCTCATGTTTTCGGAAATCCTCTCCACCTGATGAATGATGTCCATAAACTGTTTGGATGACATTTTTGGATTTAATTTTGATTTAATTTTTTCAAACTTTTTTGCCTGATCTTCTAGTTCCTGAATTTGCTTTTGGAATGCAGGGCTTTTTGGATTCTTTACCATCTCTGACAGATCCCATTTGCCTGACTGATATGATGACATCTGAGTCTGCTGCTCTGT
>JAQBHN010000050.1:0-3976 GCA_032127635.1 Nitrososphaerota archaeon | reverse complement strand
CCTGAATCTGTTCTTAGAACACTATGAACTTCCTATAATCCACTCATCATCATTACTTCATAGTAACAATGAGCACACTTAATTCATTAGAAAAATAAAGATCCTAATCTGCTAATAATCATGCCTGATGATATTTCTGCTGAAGACCGAGAAAGAGTAGCCCTACTTCAAATTATTTCAAGATCAAAAAATGAATTCAAAAAACTGACCCTAGAACAATTAAAGCGATTACAAGTATTACTTGAAAAAAAAGATTACAGTCATGACAAAAAAGCACACAAATCCAAAGTCAAACTGCTGGGGAAAATCAATGTCAGAATCTATGAATTGACGGAAGGAAAAGGAATCTGGACTTGACGTGCCAATTAGGTACAAATATTCAAACAAATCTGATAAACTGTGGCGGAAAATAACCTCATTCATGAAAGCAGCCCGTATCTGCTTCAACATGCGCACAATCCCGTAAATTGGTATGGGTGGAACGATGACGCATTAAAAAAAGCAAAGGATGAAAACAAACCAATTTTTCTAAGTATTGGATACAGCTCTTGCCATTGGTGTCATGTGATGGCACATGAATCATTTGAAAACGAAGATGTCGCCGAATTCATGAATGAAAATTTCATTAACATAAAAGTTGACAGGGAAGAAAGGCCTGACATCGATGATATTTATCAAAAAGTTTGCCAGATGGCTACAGGCCAGGGCGGATGGCCACTGAGTCTCTTTCTTACCCCTGATCAAAAACCATTCTATGTGGGAACCTATTTTCCGGTGTTGGACTCGTACGGGCGCCCCGGATTTGGAAGCATCTGCAGGCAACTCTCACAAGCGTGGAAAGAAAAACCAAAAGACATTGAAGCGTCAGCTGAGAAATTCACTAGCGCGCTGCACAAAACTGAAAAAGTTCAAACTCCATCTAAGCTAGAGCGGACAATTCTTGATGAGGCAGCTATGAACTTGTTTCAGTTGGGAGATGCGTCGTACGGGGGATTCGGCTCTGCACCGAAATTTCCCAACGCTGCCAACGTGTCGTTCCTGTTCAGATATGCGAAACTTTCGGGATTGGGAAAATTCAACGAATTTGCGCTTAAGACACTCAAAAAAATGGCCAATGGGGGGATATTTGATCAAATAGGAGGGGGCTTTTCCAGATATTCGACAGATGCAAAATGGCTGGTCCCTCATTTTGAAAAAATGCTCTATGACAATGCCCTGATTCCTGTCAACTATGCTGAAGCATATCAGATCACCAGAGATCCGTTTTACCTTGACGTTCTGAAAAAAACACTTGACTTTGTTTTACGCGAGATGGCCTCTCCCGAAGGGGGATTTTATTCCGCATACGACGCTGACTCTGAAGGTGTGGAGGGAAAATACTACGTGTGGAAGAAAAGCGAAATTAAAGAAGTTCTCGGAAGTGATGCTGATCTGTTTTGTTTGTACTATGACGTAACTGATGGTGGAAACTGGGAGGGGAATAACATTCTGTGCAACAATCTCAACATGTCGACTGTCGCTTTTAATTTTGGAATCCCTGAATCCGAAGTTGGCAAAATTCTAAAGTCTTGCTCGGAAAAATTACTAAGGGTCCGCTCATCTAGAATTCCGCCCGGGCTTGATGACAAGGTTCTGGTCTCATGGAATTCTTTGATGATCACTGCGTTTGCAAAAGGATACCGTGTTACCGGGGATATCAGATACCTTGATGCCGCAAAAGACTGCATTTCTTTCATCGAGCTGAATCTTTTCTCAAATGAAAAGTTATTGCGAACTTACAAAAACGGAGTTGCAAAAATCGACGGGTATCTTGAAGACTACTCTTATTTTACCAACGCGCTGCTTGATGTGTTTGAAATCGAACCTGACCAAAAATATCTTGCACTGTCTATAAAATTGGGACATCACCTGGTGGATCATTTCTGGGATCCTGAAAACAACAGCTTCTTTATGACCTCCGATGATCACGAAAAACTGATTATCCGACCCAAGAGCAATTATGACCTGTCTCTGCCTTCTGGAAACTCTGTCTCTGCTTTTGTAATGCTTAGGCTGTACCATCTGTCGCAGGAACAAACCTTTCTTGAAATATCCACCAAAATAATGGAATCTCAGGCACAAACTGCCGCCGAGAACCCTTTCGGGTTTGGATATTTGCTGAATACCGTTTCAATGTACGTCCAAAAACCTCAGGAAATCACCGTCATCAACACTGAAAATTCTGAAATAATGCAATCCCTTCTTTTAGATTTTTTGCCAAATTCAATCATGATAACTATTAAGGATCCGTCACAGCTGGAAAGTCTCTCAAAATATCCATTCTTTGCAGGAAAATCATTTGAAGACAAAACTAGCGTGTTTGTCTGCAGGGACTTTGCATGCTCACTGGCGCTTCACACGCTTGATGAGATAAAATCTAGCCTTTAGATTTTTTCAAATCCACGTCGACAATACTTCCAACCTGGGGCCTTCCCATGCTGTCATACCTTGATCTGGGCATTGCAATTGTGATTTGAGTTTGCTGATATGATTTGATGTTGACTGTGGGCTGTGCTTGTAAAATTGCTTCCAGCAGCGGCATGACCTGCTCTTTGGTTTCAGCATCCAACCTCTTTGAGACATTCTCGAGGATCATCTGCTTTTGTGTAATTGGCTCTGTCGTGATATTTTCAATCAAAGTTAGCTGGACCGTCTGGCCGTTATCCACTATCTGGGTAATTTTAAATTCATTTGTTTCAGGCATGACGCTGCTTGGCTTTCTTTGTGATTTATCTTTAACGAATTGAAAAATACAGTACTATTGCTGCGGTAACCACTGCCGATGTTACTCCAAGCCCGAAGATGATTTTACTTCCGTCGACACTCATGTTTTTTTATTCCCGAATGTCGGAATTAAACCATGCTAATTTTTGTTTTTTGAAATGGTCTTACTGATGATTTCTACGTAAGTGTTTTAATGGAAATTTGCCTACGTTTGTTATCGTGTACTATGTGTATTCATGCAACTGCGATAGTACGACCAGTCTAACAGGAGTCATAAGGGGTGTCCGAGTGGACACTCTTTTTAATTAAAATCAGTCAAACCTGAATCTGCATTTTTAGGCTTGCCGTCTGTTTCATTTTGGATGGATTCTGTCCTTAGGGGATCAAGAATGGCCTTTTTGATTGATGCCGCCCTGTCTTTTATGATTTGATTGAATTCACGCATGTCGTCTAAGCCCGGCGACTGATGCTGATTCTGATATGCCTGCAAAAACCCCGAATACACGCATCCTGTAATTATTCCAAAAGCTGTATCCGGAACCGATCCTATCTCGGGAACAAAATTTTCTGCTATTTGTTTGTAGGATTCTGATTCGCTAATGTAGTAATCAATCAAGCTATCGATGAAATCCTTGTTCTCTCTGGAAATTGCCATCCCTGTTTTCCTTGTTTCCTAGTTTATTTAATTGTCTTTGATTAATCGTTTATTTATTCAGGAGATGATTCCAATATGTTGTGGAAATTAGAGTCTGACGAAGGTTTTTTTAGAATATATGATTCTAAAAAACTTGTTGCGGGATATTTTGATCCTGATTATGGCGATATTTTCCAAAAAGATAACTCCGAAGAGATTGTCTCGTCAATGCTAAAAAACCATGACGAAGTTTTAGGCGGAATCGTAATGGTTCCCCTTGTCAAGTTTGGGCTGTTTGATACTGATTTGGATACGACCCTGGCCAACGTGGAGTCCCAGGTGAATCGTGTCAACGAGCATTTGCAAAAATGGAAGGCGTTTCTATCCGAAATGAATTATGACTGGCACTCTGTAAGGATTTCTCACACTGACCAGGACATGCTTACAATAGCATTTCAGATAAAGTTCTCAAAACCCACGCCCCTTGAAAAAACATCCTTGGGCGAGGAACTTTTTGACACATTCAAAATATTGCAAAAATCTGATCTGCTATAGGGTGCTGTCCGTCTAAGGCAGGTG
>JAQBHN010000049.1:0-8135 GCA_032127635.1 Nitrososphaerota archaeon | reverse complement strand
GGAGATAGAAGAGAAGGCGGAAGCTTTAGAGATTCTCCAAGAAGAGACAGCGGAGATAGAAGAGAAGGCGGAAGCTTTAGAGATTCTCCAAGAAGAGACAGCGGAAGTTCCAGAGATGCTCCAAGAAGAGACAGCGGAGATAGAAGAGAAGGCGGAAGATCCAGAGATGCTCCAAGAAGAGACAGCGGAAGTTCCAGAGATTCTCCAAGAAGAGACAGCGGAAGAAACGATGAAAGAAGAGATTCGAATAAAAAGAGAAAGAGTTTTGGAAGAAGATAACCAGTCATTTTTTTGGATCAAATCAGAAGGACAAGAAAAATTAGCTACAGAAAACATGGTACCTGGAAATCAGGTTTACAAAGAAAAATTAATCATCAAAAGGGGAATTGAATACAGGCTGTGGGATCCGTTTCGAAGCAAATTGGCAGCATCAATAATGAACGGGCTGGATTATTTTCCTTTTGAAAATAAAAGCATAGTTTTGTATCTAGGTGCATCCACCGGAACCACAGTTAGCCACATTTCAGACATTGTAGGACCCAGCGGAATTGTTTTCAGCGTAGAGCACGCAAGTAGGGTTGCAAGGGATTTTTTAGACAGGGTTGCAACGCACAGATCAAACGTCGTTCCAATTCTAAAAGATGCAAGAAAGCCAAAAGAATATTTTTCAGTGTTTGGAAAAGTGGATGTCGTGTATGTGGACATCGCACAGCCGGATCAAACGCAAATTGCAATCGACAATTGTGAAATGTTTCTGAAAAAAGGAGGCTATTTCTTTCTGGTCATCAAGACAAGGAGTATCGACGTTACAAAAGCGCCAAAAAGAATCATTGAAGAGGAGATAGGGAAATTAAAACTAAGATTCGAGGTTTTGCAGTCCATAGATCTTCACCCCTATGACAAAGATCACGCAATGGTGATTGCAAAATTCAACCACTAGTTATTTTCCATGATTTTCTGAACGGGCTTCCAACTTTTACGCACAAATTTAGGCATCTCATGATTTTTTTTATAATATTTTTTTACAAATTTCACAGTAACAGGATCAGACGGATACCCGCTGCCCAAATCATGATCCTTTCTTAACTTCATAATCGCCCTGTCTCTACTGACTTTAGCAAGAATGGATGCGGCAGATACCACGACAAACCTGCTATCAGCGCGATGGTACGATTTAATTTTGTGGTCATTGGACAGCCTGGAAATTTCTTTTCCAAATCTGATAGGATTCACATCACACGAATCGACATATGAAATGTCTGGGTTCAGCTTTGAAACAACTTTTGCCATGTATTTTGCCTCCAAGCCATTCAGGCAGTGTTTCCTTACACTTGCATCGATTGTTTTAGGAGAAATTTTTGCAATGTAATAGTCGTCCACGATTTCAATGATTTTCTTGTAAAGATGCTCGCGCAGTTTGGGGGTGAGTTTTTTTGAATCTTTCACACCCAGTGCGCTTAATTTTTTTATGTTTTTTTTGTCCAACGATATCCCAGCTATTACCAGTGGGCCCAGCATAGGACCGCGTCCAGCATCGTCAATCCCACATATTTGCACAAATTTTCTCCCAAAGCAGAAGTATTAAACCGTTATACGTTTAAAAAAAATTGAAAAAATGGAAATTCCAGATGAAACTTTTCAAGAAATAATCGAAGGAACCACAAAACTTCTTGTCCCGAAAAAATCCCTTACCGACAAAGTGCCGCCAAAAAAACCTGCATTTTTCAATCCAAAAGCGAAGCTCAACAGAGATTTCTCCATAATTGCATATGCTGCATTTCTAAACAGGTTTGACGGCCCAAAAATTCTCCTGGAAGGCCTTTCAGGAATTGGCGCCAGGGGGTTGCGCGCTGCAAATGAATTGGAAATTGACAGGGTCGTGATAAACGATCTAAACCCGTCGGCTCTTAAAATTGCAGAATATTCAGCGAATCTAAACGGAATAAAAAACATGGAATTTTCTGAAAATGAAGCATGCAGGTTTTTCAGCAGTCATTCAAAAAAAGGCGAGCGGGGCTCGATTGTAGACATAGATCCGTTCGGATCACCTGCGGCATTTTTTGACTGCGGGATCAGGGCGACCATGCACGGAGGCTTGTTGTCCATCGCAGCCACCGATCTCCAGGTCCTAAACGGGCTCTTTCAGGACGCATGCAAGAGAAAATACGGAGGAGTTCCGGTCAGAACAAAGTACGGGAACGAAATTGCAATAAGATTGGTTCTGGGCTCACTCAGGGCAGTAGCTGCAAGACTGGGAGTGGAGATAGTTCCGATGTTTGTCGAGAGTGAAATGCACTACTACAGGATATACGTCAAAGTCAGAAACAGGCCAGACCAGCAAGAAAACCTAGGATACATTCTGCATTGTAAAAATTGCGGACACAGGAAAATTACCCTTGAACAAGAGCAGGAATGCGAATTATGCAAATTCAAAATAAGTGCTGCCGGGCCTTTGTGGATAGGGAAAATTTTCGATAGGGAGTTTGTCCAGAACATGTTGCTAGAAAATTCCAAGCTGGAAACTGACAAAGATTGCGAAAAGATACTAGGCAAATGCCTGGAAGAGTCGGAAATGCCGGGAACATACTACACGATAGATGAAATTGCATCGATGATGAAGGCATCCCCGCCAAAGTTAGAGAAAGCAATTGCAAGTTTGCGTGAAAATAACTTTTTGTCTAGCGCCACAGTATTCAATCCGACGGGATTCAGGACGGATGCCAACATTGGCGAAATAATAAAAATTTTTGGGACTATCCAGTAAAACCCAAACAAACCATGTACAGTTCACTGCTCTGCTTCCTGCTGGCATCTGGCTTTGTAAGATTGATTCTAACGAATTTTTTCTTGATGTAGTCTCTAAACTCCATTGAAAATTCGCCGTCAAAAATTTTGAATACGGCATTTCCTTTATGTGCCAGAACTTTGTCCATGATCTTTGCACAATCGTAATTTAGCGAGATTTGCTTTGCATGGTCAACAGTCCAATTTCCACTGACTTGGGGGGAAAGATCACAGATTACAGCATTGACTTTGCGTCCAAAATAAGACATTACTTCATCCACCACATGCTCGTCTTCGATATTTTCCCGAATAATATGCGCGTTAGGAATTTCTTCAACATATGCCAAATCAACGCCCATTACGTGTCCCTGATTTCCAACCAATTTCACCGCCATCTGAGTCCAGCCACCAGGAGCACACCCAAGATCCAGCACGTTAAAGCCAGGGCCTATGAGCCTGTATGATTTATTCAGATCCTGTAGTTTGAATGCGGCCCTGCTTCGAAATCCTTGCTCATGAGCTAATCTTCGATAGTGATCTTTGCGTGCGTCTGCTAGTTTCATTTGGCCTTCACAGGTTTTTTCAATTCGGCAATCACCCAATCTTCAATGAACTGGCAAGTTGTGGGGCTGATCTCACCCTCAAGCGAACATTTCTGCTCCACAGTGCAAACTAAACACGGCGCATTTACAATGGACTCCGTACTAATCGGAGTCTTCTTCAAAATTAGTTTGTAAGTCCAACGATTACTCTCAAGAAGTTTTTCTCTTGTAATCGTACCCATTCTTTCAAGCTTCAACGCCAAACGGGAGCCAATCTGATTTGTAAGCTTGAGTTTCTTCCACAGCTCCCCCTGGAACATCCCGTCAGATTCCTTCTCAGCTAGAATATCGCAAACCTTGTTTGTCAGTCTTTCCATGTCGACTTTTTCAATTTGGAAATTTTCAATCTCCTCATCAGAGAGTTGCTCTTCCAATTCTTCTTCCAGTGTCAGCTCGGCAATTCTTTTGACTTCCTCTAATTCTTTTTTAGTTAATTTTTTTACTTTTACAGGTTTTTCTTCAGGCTTCTTTGCAGGCTTTGCAGCATCCTTCTTTGCAGGCTTTGCAGCGTCCTTCTTTGCAGGCTTTGCAGCCTTCTTTGCGGACGGAGCTTTCTTTTTCTTTTTTATCTCGTCAGGATCAGCCTTAATTTTTTCTGCCTCAGCCAGAGTATCTTTTTTCTTTGCCATCAAATCACCTTGCTTTTTAAATCCAATTTCTTATTTATCAACAAGATTTCATTCCTATTTAATGGTAAATGTTCCTTTTGCAGAGATGTTTTGGAGTTGTTTTGAGACCATTTCCACGACTACCTCGTACGAGCCAGGGGTGTCAATTATCTTGGAAAATATGTCTCCGACAGGGGCGATCTTACTTCCAGACTCAAGGCATTGATCAAAGAATCCCCCTTGCGTGATCACGTCACTTTTTCCCGACGAATAAATTGTGATGTAAAGGTCCCCACAGCTAAACGAAGGGTCACTGATTTTTACTTGAATCTCAACAGGCTCTGTGACAGCATACTGTTTGGACAGCCCGACAATTTCAATTGAAGAGCGAGGGCCACCTTCGGAATAAGACATCGGCCACATGTCTAGCTCCCTGCCAGGTTGCTGAAGAACGTCAGACAGTACGGCTGAGCCGACTATTATTGAAAAAATTACAGGTAAAACAAACACAATGAAAACTCGCCTAGCAACCATTTTGTTTTAAAAACTGCAATTCCCTTATATCTATTTAGCAAAATTGCAAAGGTCAAGATCACTTTGACGAATGAGTTAAATCGTAGCCAACTAAATATCGCTAGATGCGACTTAGAAAATTCAGAGTTAGAGCATATCGTTGCATTCATGATTCTGGAGAAATAACAGTTGGCGATTTGGCAGCTTTTGTAGGAAGAAACGAGAGTGGAAAAACCACAATTCTCCAAGCTTTGACATTGCTGAACAGAGACGAGATAGTTTCTGAGCTGGATCTTTGTGATGAAATGAACGAGGAGTTGAAAGAGGAGATGAGGCTAGTCGAAGGCGAATTTAATTTAAACCAGCATGAAATCAGCATCATTAGAGAAAAGTTTCCAGGACTGCCAGAAATTAAAAAAATAAAACTGTTCAGAACAAATCAGAACCCAAGGGTGCAGTACGGGTTTGAAGACATTGAGCTCAGTGAGGACTCCAGCAGGGGGCTTAACTCGTGGGAAAACTTTTCAAGACAGATATTTGGATTTTTAGACACCATTCCAAACCACCTAAGAATACAAATAGATACAAAATTCTTCGAGGAGGACGTACCCAAAAACCAGGAAACTTTTGACAGCGGAATGGCAGAGTTTAGCAATCAATTCCACGTAATAGCCATCCAGGAACCCAAAGTGATTGAGGAGTGGGAAAAAATCTACGAGAGCCCAGGAAACCAGTTTTCAAATCTTCTAAGCGGCGAAAGTGAAAAATCAGCGCTGCAGAACTTTATTGCGGCGGAATTGCATCCAAGATTCGTATACTTTTCAGATTATAAAAAAATCTACGGCAACATCAACCTCAACGAATACCTGAGGGAGGAAAGAGGGGAGCGGGCGGACTCTATCGAGTTTGTCGAAGAGTTTGACAAGGCCGAGACAGTAAGGAACCTGTTCTACCTTGCAGAACTGGACATGATAGAGTTAGACAGGGTGAAAGAAAGCCCTTCAAAGTGCATCAAGCTTCTCAACGCGGCAAGCAACAGGCTGACTAAAAAATTAAACCCCGCATGGAAAGGCGATCCGATTCACGTCGACTTGAGATACAGCCCCGGAAACATCATGAGTGTTGTAATTTCAGACGTCCACAAAGACGGGACGATTACCAATACAGGATTGCTAAACAGAAGGGCGGAAGGTTTCAAATGGACATTTTCATTCATCGTAAACTTTGCAGCTGAAACACAGAGGGCGGAATTGAAAGAGGCGATATTGCTTTTGGACGAACCTGCAAGGAATCTTCACCCGACCCAGCAAATGGGAATTTCTGATTTGCTGAAAAATTTGGCAGGATCAAACCAGGTACTGTACGCAACGCATTCACCGTTCATGATATTTGACTACACTCCGGGCAACCTGCTGGTTGTCGAGTTGGACAAGAGGAAGCACCTCAGTAAAATCTTTTATGATTATTGGAATGCAGACGATAAGACGCTGACACCTATTTTGTACGGACTTTGCAGGGGTCAAGTTGAATCAATAGTGGACAGGGAAATAGGGACAAACTCCAGACCCATCATCATCGTGGAGACAATGTCAGATGCCATGTATCTTAACGCATTTGACAAGTTCTTGCAGGATCCAAACATCTCAATGAATCCCCTTAACGTGATTGCGGCATATAACAAAAATTCAGTGCTGCCATTGGCGATATTTTATAGAAATCACGGATACAGGACATTTGTTTTGTTGGACAATTCAGAAGAGTCCAAGCAAATCTCATCCCAGCTAGTATCAAACGAGTTTTCATCAGTTCAGACCATCTTTTTTGAAAGGGAAGGAAAGAAGCTCGAATCAATCGAGGATTACATCGCCTTGGAAGATTATTTGTACCCGGTCAATCAAACTTACGAAATAAAGCTAAGACGGGAAGGATTTTCAAATCTTACGCCTCAAGACACCGAATCCAAAGAAGGCAAGGGAGTCCTAGAGAAATTAAGAAAGATATGGCAAGAGCACCGAGATGACGACTGGGGGGAATTTAACAACGAGGAGATCACAAGATACATCTGCGAGAAGATCACCCTTGAAGAGACTAGCTTCCTGTCAGACAAAACCAAGGACCAGTTCAGATCACTATACAGACTAATCGCCGAGCGAATCAGACAATATCAAAACGTGGTAACAAAAAAAGACCTGGACAGGTTCCAAAAGGCAAAGGCCTGAGATTTAAGAAGTTTGCTCATGAAAAACACTAAATTGAGAAATAGGGAAAATGGTTTAAGTGGTAGATAATGGAATTAAATTATATGAGTAGATCCTCCACCAGAGGAATTTTCCTTTCAGTCGCATTGTTATTTTCAGTTGTGCTAGTTATGTTTCCATCAGATGCCCATGGCGAAGAAATTTCAGTTACAAGTATCGCGTTAGAGGAAACAACCGTACTGGAATTGACAAATGATTCAACCGAGGAGATCAGCACTCTAAGAATCTGGCTTGGAAGCGATTTTAATTTTAAATCTTTTAAAACTGAAAAAGGATGGACCGGTGAGAAAAATGCACAGGGGGTCATCATTTTCACATCATCCAAAGTCATCAAGCCGGGCGAGTCTGTAAAATTTGGAGTGAAAACCGACAAACCAAGCGCAGGAATCAATTGGAAAGTGCTTGACAAGAAAGATACGCAGATAGACACTGGAAAATCCATTGCAAAAGACTTGCCACCAGTCAAAAAGCCGGACCAGATCCAAGGTTCAGAAAATGCAGGAGAAGGCATACTCGCAGAATCAACGTTCAGGGTAGTTCCAGAAAAACCAAATTCAGGTTCAACAATCAGAGTAACAGGGGATAATTTTGGCTCATCGCAAGAGTTTGATTTTTTCATAGATACGAAAAAAATAGGCAGTTTTGAGACAGACAAAGACGGTCATTTTATCACTACGATGAAAATTCCAGAAAACCAGGACGCAGACAGAGTTGATTTTAAAATAGTAGGTAAAAACGGCGAGGAGAAAAAAATCAGCATCAGATTGGATGTGACGGATAACAGAATTTCCGCATCATCAAACATCCCACTCACGGTTAAAGGAATTCCAAGCACAATCCACAGAGGGGACTTTTTAGAGATTTTTGGAACTGCAACGCCAGGCAGCGGAGTCACAATAGAGATTTACGGGCCGGACGACGAGATAATCAGGACAAGGGCAGCAGAAACAGACAGCAAAGGAAATTGGAAATTGGAATCACTGCTGGTTCCTTTGGATAGGCCATTTGGAAAATACACGGGAATTATTTCAGACGGAAGAGCAAACGAGTCAGTTTACTGGGAATTGTCGTCAGATAAAAAAATCATCATAGTTCCAACAAGTTTGAAATTTGATCAGGGGGAGACAATGAAGTTTAACGGCACCGCCTTGCCAAACATTCCAGTAGAGTTTGTTTTGGAAGATCCGCTTGGGAAAGAAGTTGCTTCAGACATCATCCAAGTTGACGGCTCTGGAAATGTAAAGTACGAGCTTCTTGCAGAAAACTTATGACTTTGCAAACTGCTGAAAATCAGTGGCAATCTGAGATTGGGATCAACATTGATCAAGATTCTGTTTTAGTGCAATCTCCCCTCATCTTAAATAACCAAG
>JAQBHN010000048.1:0-9128 GCA_032127635.1 Nitrososphaerota archaeon | reverse complement strand
ATTTGGAGATCGAGATTGTGACGATGATAATAATACTATCTACTTAGGAGCTCCAGAACTACTTGATGGATTAGATAACAACTGTGATGGTTTACTCTTGGATGAAGAAGTAGATAATGATGGTGATGGTCAAACAGAATTTGAAGGTGATTGTGATGATCATGAGAGATACAATTACTTGGGAAATACCGAAAAAGATGATGGAAAAGACAACAACTGTGATGGATTAGTAGACGAAGGATTTGATCTTGATGGTGATACCTTTACACCAATCGGTGATGGTGATTGTGATGATACAAACCCTCTAGTCTATTTAGGAGCATTGGAACTTCCTGATGACATTGATAATAATTGTAATGGCAGTATCTTTGATGTAACTGATAAATTTACAACCCCAGAATATCAAGAAAAGCTTGATGATAAAACAGTAAGAGACTATGAAAAACAGGCAGAAGATCTGGAAGAAGAAATTAAAGATCTAGAATCTGAAAATGGAAAGCTAGACAGAAAAGCAGAAAAGTATGAGGCTAAAGCAGAACAGGCTTTGCTAGGTGATCCAGAGAAAGCAGACAAGTATCAAGAGGAATCTAACAAATATGAAGAGAAAGCAAACGAAGCAGCTGAAGATGGCAATGATGAAAAAGCAGCAAAGTACCAAGAGAAGTCTGACAAGTACCAAGAGAAAGCAGACAAGGCTTTACTGGGTGATCCAGAAAAAGCAGCAAAGTACCAAGCCATAGCTGAAAAACTTAGAGTAGAAATTGCTAGTAGTGAATCTCTAATTGAAATGTATGGCAAACAAATTCTTGTAATTGACATGTCATTGGGTGATATTCCAGTTGATTGGTCACAAACAATTATTGTTAAATATCCAAATTTAACTGAAGATGTACGACATTACATTTTACACGATATTGAAGATAACTTGAAAGAAATGGAAAAGTTAGAAGGGAAAGCAGCTGATTATGATGACAAAGCAGTCAAAGAAGAAACTAAAGGTAATGATGATAAAGCAGACAAGTATCATCTAAAGGCAATACAAACAAGAGAAGAGATTGAAATAATTGAAGATCTTAATGATGTTCTCAAATATGCAATAGACTTTACTGATGACATTTTGGCAGATCATGGATATCATGGACATCATTCAAATGATAATAATAAAGGAAAAGGTTCTGACAAATATATTGGATATGAGGAACTAGTCTAATATTAAAAATAATTTAATTTTAAAACTGGTACATGGCAATCTAGATAAATTGATACATGACCAAATTTATCTAAATTTACCCAAGTTTATTTGATCTATACCATATAATTTCTATAAAATTAGACAAAATTACTATAAACAAGTTTCTTAATTTTACAATAACAAGTAGAAATGCCAATCAGATTTTCTTAAAGGAATAATAGAAGATATGTTTGAAGATGAAGAAAATTTACTATTAACTTACTAGACCAAAATACTAAATCAATAATCATCATTAACTAAGTGATGGAAAATACACAAAGTAATTTTACATGGTAAAATATTAGATGATCAGGGTAATGTTGTAGGAACTTTTTAGGAAAAAAATTTAGAATTTAACTAAAACAGCTTATGCAGGGTTTGAAATGAAATTAATTCAATTGAATTTTTTATATAATTCATCATTGGTAAATGGAAAATGAAATCTATCTGGTCTCTGATACATTGAATTTGCAGCTGCAAATTCAATAATGGGTTTGTTATCTGTATTCAATTCGGTTTTTATATCTTGTACATCATATTGGTTGAAAAAATAATCTGTGTTTTTTTCAATTTTTAATTCATGTTGACTGCCTACAAAAATCAGTTGAGAACGATCTCCGGATTCCATTACATATGCATAAACATATGGAAAAACAGAATGAAACGTGTTATACATGATTAAGAGATTTTCATCATATAATTCATAAACGGGAATCCACTGTGCAACAACCCCGTTCTCAGTAACATGATTTGAGAGAATTTTAAAATATTCTTGGGTGTATAGATTCCATGCCATCCATGGCTCAGTTGGTTCTGAAGTGATTATGTCAAACTTTTCATCATTTCTTAAAAGCCAATTTCGAGCATCGTCAATAATTAATCTATGATCAATTGATTCATAAAAAAACTTGTTAGCTTCAACTACGGCAGGATCAATTTCTATCGTAGTAGTATTCAAATGCTCTGACAACGCAAAAGATGTGACACCGCAACCAAGCCCAATATTTAATGCAGTTTGAGGCGGACCGTAATTAGTGGAATATGCTTGAAATGGGATAAAACCTAAATTCTTCAAACCATTACCTGTTGAACCATAAGTATTACATTGAGTCTTTCCATCTAATTTCAATACGATATGATCGCCACCAAAGGATTGCACCATAACGTTTTGATAGAAACTTTCTTGATAATACAGTAAATTACTAGATTCCGCGACTTCACTGTATACGTCCAGGGTTAAATCATAAGGCGCACGAAATATTTCACCTGCCAAATACTTTTCATCATAACTTGGATAAAATACCAAAAGAGGTAGTAGAGATATTATAATTATTGATATATATTTTAAATTAAAATATTTTTTTGTAACCAAAATCATGACACCCATTATGATGTTAATTGAAGCAGTAACAAGAATTCCGTCATGAATTCCTAATATTGGAATTATTAAAAATCCTGCAGCTAATGTACCTAAAAATGCCCCTACACTATTAGATGCATCTAATTTTCCAACATCTTTTCCAACTGTTGCAATTTCTTTAGAATATGTTTTCATCATTAACGGTAAAGTTGTTCCCATTAACGTTGCAGGAATGGTAATCATTGTAATAGACATGAGAATTTGGGCGATAAAGAATATCGATTGATTCGGATATGTCAAATGATGTAATGTAAGGTATGCCCCAGGCATTAAATTGAAAACAGGCAAAAGTAAAATTCCAAAAAATCCTACAGCAATCTGTATTAATGCGAAATATTTTAATGGATTTTCTAACTTATCTGTAAATCTGCCCGCAACCCAACTTCCAATGGCAAGACCCAAAATGAATGATGCCACTATGATGGATACAGCATATGTTGTAGTTCCAAAAACAAGTGAAAGAGGTCTAATCCATATAATTTCATAGATTAAAGCAGTCATTCCAGAGATTCCAAATAAAATTAAAAGAATATTTCTCTTCATGATTGAAAAATAAATCTAATCTATATAAAACATCTTTATAATTTTCGTTACTTTGAACTTCTAATTTTTTAACGTCTCCTTTGTAAAATACTTCTCCAATGACTCTACTTTGGAAATTTGGATATATGAAATACTGAACAAATTAAATATTTTCTTTTAAAAATTAAGGATATGCAATCGATTTAACAATAACTGATTCAAGTTCTGAAATTTTTATCCTGCTCTGCTCCATGGAGTCTCTCCTTCTAATGGTTACAGTCTCGTCTTCCAACGTCTGGTGATCGACTGTTACTGCAAACGGGGCGCCGATCTCATCCAGTCTTCTGTACCGTCTTCCAATAGCACCTGAATGATCCAAAAATGCGTCACATTTTCTCTTAATTTGAAGGTAAATCTCATCTGTTTTCTCTTTAAGGCCGTCTTTCTTGACCAGAGACAGTATGCCTACATGAACTGGTGCAAGATACGGCTTTAACGACAATACTGCTCTTTCATGCTCTGCATCATCCCTCAAACTGTGCTCCAAAATTGTGTAAAGACTTCTGTCAATTCCCATTGATATCTCAAACACGTGTGGCAGTACCTTGTCATCCCCATCCATTATCTCAAATTTTTGTTTGCTCTTTGTTGCATGGCTGGTCAAATCATAGTCAGATCTGTAATTGCATGCAACAAGTTCCAGCCATCCAATTGTAGTCTCTACTTCAAAATCAAACGCAACCTCTGCATAGAATGCCTTTTCTTTATCTCCAAGTTTCCTGAATCTGCTTTTTGTGATATCAATCCCTGTCTTTTCATAAAATTCAGTCAAGATTCCCAAGTAATATGCTACTAGCTTGTTTGGAACAACACCTGATTCCACTGCTTCTTTACATGTCATGGATACAGGATCAGAATCTGTCTGAACTCTAAGAATGACATCTTGAATTTCAGAAAACTTTTCCATCTCTGATAGCTTGTTTGGATTGCAAAATACCTCAATTTCTGCCTGATAGAATTCCCTCAGACGAAGGAGACTCTGCCTTGGGGCTATCTCGTTTCTAAAACTCTTTCCCACCTGGGCAATTCCTAAAGGAAGTTTCCCCCTCATTGTCTTGTACAGCCTAGGAAAATCTACAAATATTGATTGGCATGTCTCAGGTCGCAGATAAGCTTCCTCTTCTTCAGGACCAATTCCAACTTTAAACATCATGTTGAAATTTTTTGTCTTATCAAAATCCCCCTTGCACTTTGGACACTTGATATTGTTTTGTAAAATAGCGTTGTCAAACTCTTCCAAATCTGCACTTTCAGGTATTTCTATTTGTGTAAGTTCTGCAATAGTCCTGTCTGCTCTGAATGTGGCATTACACTTTGTACATTTGATTATCGGATCCGCAAAATTTCCCAAATGTCCGGATGCCTCAAAAACTGATTTTGACATTATCTGAGAGCCGTCAATCTCAAGCATTCCGTCTCTTCGAATTAGTTCTCTTCTCCACAGTTCAAGAAATTTGTTTTTTAGGCTAACTCCAGACGGACCGTACTCCCAAAATCCGGCCTGTGCATCTGCATAAATTTCACAGCTAGGAAAGTAAAATCCACGCTCAAGTGCTAGTTTCATTACTGCTTCATAGTCCATTGTTACATTCACTCAACCATTGAATAAATTTCTACGCAAATCCCTTTGCCACTCTGACATTCTCAAAGTCATCTCGGTCATCGTCAATCGGGGTCTCTAGAATTATGGGAATTTTTTTCTTGTTGGCAAATTTTACAACGGCCGAAATTCCCTTTTCTCCAATTCCGCCCAGCCCCAGATGATAATGTCTATCAAGATTGCAGCCAAGCTCACCTTTGGCGTCATTGAGATGAAGAATTTTTAAATTATCAATCCCTACATGTTTGTCAAATTCTGAAAAAGTCTTCTTTACATTTTCTTCAGTTTTTAAATCATATCCTGAAACAAATGCATGGCAGGTATCCATACAAACGCCAAACTTTTTTGCAGGCTTTAGCTGTTTGAAAATTTCTCCCAGCTGTTCAAAGTCAGAACCCACCGAATTTTTCTGTCCTGCGGTATTCTCCAAAAGAATCATAACATCGTTCTTTGCCTTTCCGGCCTTTGTCAGCCCTTCCACAAGCCGTTTAATTCCAACCTCATCGCCAGTACCTAGATGACTGCCGAGATGAGTTACAAGATACGGAATTCCTAGCTGCGAGCACCTTTCAGATTCGTCTATCAAAGTCTTGACAGATTTTTCAAACCCGTCGTCTTTGGGTGATGCAAGATTTGGCAAGTATGGCATGTGCGCACACGTTGCAAATCTGTCAATCCTGCTTGCCCTTAGTTTTGATTTGAAATTGTCAATATCCTCTTTGGCGAGCTCTTTTGCATGCCAGCCTCTTGGGTTTCTAGTGAAAATTTGAAAGGCGGAACATTCCCTCTCGACTGCATTATCCACTGACTTGTCAATGGATCCAGATATTGAAACATGACATCCTATCTGCATGTGTGTATTTTCTCAAAACATAATTTAAACCAGCGTCAAAATTCAAAAAATCAGATTTTTAAGTAAACCCCGCAAATTACTTTCATGCTTGCACTGGGACAGGATGAGATTGCAAAATATCCGTTTCTAGCAGATGCCGGCCAATATCTCAAAGATCAGGGATTTTCACTTGAGCAGTTTGGAACAGATCCTGACTTGAAGGATCTTATCAAGAAGGCATACGAACGGATTCTGGTGGCAGCAGATGGGAAAATCTACAAGTCTGATCTGGATGGGGATCACGTTTCAAAGGAGGCTGCCCTTCCACGGGAGGTTTTCTCTTTTCTGTTGGCTATAGTTTTATTGAAATTAAGCGGGATGCATACTCTGATCAAGAGGTTTGCACTGGCTGAGGCAAGACGCGCGGAAAAATATCTGGAAAGAGATCTTGCAAACATCTCAGACGAATCAAAAAACCAGCTTGCAATCAGAGTAATCGATGATCTTTTTTCAGTCCAGGTGGAAAAGTCTGGCGACTATTTTGTAATTCCCGTCTCTGATTACCTGAAGCACTCTATCAATTTTCATGAAAGGGAATGGAAGTTAATCAACCGGCATGTGGAAAATGGCCAAGTTTTTCTTTCGCCACATGAGACAGTCAGATTGATAAGAAAGGAACTGGGGACGTACATCAATTCCAAAATCATCAGTGCAAAAACACCTACGATGATTCCAGGATTTGAGGACTCGGTCAACAGACTGGTTTTATTGTCAAAAAAGTTTGTAACGTACACTGCAACTACCGGGGAATACCCGCCTTGCATAAAACATGCAATTGAAATACTTGAAAAGGGTGAAAATCTCCCCCATTCTGGAAGATTCATGCTTGCATCATTTCTCCTGTCAAAGGGGCAGACAGTGCAGCAGGTAGCACCGCTGTTCAAAAATGCACCGGATTACAACGAGCGTGTCACACTGTACCAGCTCAATCACCTGGCCGGAACATCCGGAAGCGGAACCCAATACTCCTGCCCTTCTTGTGAAAAATTAAAAACTCAAAGCCTATGTTTTGCCACATACGAATGCGATAACATCATCAATCCGTTACAGTTTGGAAGGAAGAAAAAATAATGCAAGAGGCAGACATGCTGTTCTTGGAGGACTCGTTCAAAAAATATTACTTTAACCATTTTGATCTGATCAAAGTTCCGGGGAGGACATCTGAGAGAGAGTTTGGCTATCAGAAATTCAATTCAGGGATGACCCGCCATATTTCGCTCAGAGACGACAAGGAATTGCATCTGCTGCTTATGCAGAACATCCCGTCTGATGTCTATTGTTCAAACGCATGCTACACATTTCCCAATTTGCCAATGAATGAGAAAGATTGGAAAGAGGCAGATCTGATTTTTGATATTGATGCAAAAGATCTAAATCTACCATGTAGAGAAAATCATACGGTATCAATTTGCAATGATTGTAATGAAGTTTCAAAAAATCTTACACGGTGCTCAAAATGCAATTCTGCAAAACTGGAAAACAAATCATTGCCGTGTAAAAACTGCATTGACGCATCTAAAATTGAGGTTGAAAAGTTATCAGAGGTTTTGATCAATGATCTTGCAATAACTAGGGAAAATATCCAGGTATATTTTTCTGGCAATGAGGGATTTCATGTCCATGTGTATGATTCACAATTTCAAGAAATTGGCTCCAGAGAGAGATCGGAATTGACTGATTATATCTCACTGCGTGGAGCAATTCCTGAAACGTTTGGGATGAAAAAATTCAAACAAGACCGTGCATCTTTTCCAGATTTCAATGAAAATGGATGGAGGGGCAGATTCGCTAAACATGTTTTTGGTTCAAAATCAAGACGCTCAAAAATAATTACAGAATTGATTGCAAACGGCTATCCATCTTTTCAAAAAACCCTGGATGATGCGTCAGAAAACATTGGCGTAAAGATTGATCCAAACGTGACCATGGATATTCACAGAATCTTCAGACTGCCTGGTTCCATTAACAGCAAGAGTGGCCTTACAAAGATCCGCTGTGATGATCTGACAAAGTTTGATCCGTATGTGGAAGCGTCTTTTCTTAGCGACGATACGGTGGAAGTTTTTGCAAATTCTCCAATAGAGTTCAAATTAAAAAGCAAAAAGTTTGGCCCGTACCTGAATGAAAAAGTAACAGTCCCAACATTTGCGGCAGCATACATGATTTGCAAAAAACTAGCTAGAATAGCTTGATTTTGCTGGTAAGACATTAATTCACCAAATCTTAAGAAAATTCAGTTTTGTATAGCGCCTCCACCGATAAGCAAGCTCCCCCTCCTGATGCTGGAAAATACATCAGATTGGGCATTGTTGCAATTATTGGAATTGTGATTTTTGCCATGGTGGGAAATCAGGCAGTTGTCTTGTCAATGAATTTTACCGAATTTGGCGATCAATTTACCAAGCCTCTCTACTACACACTTGTCTCTGCAATCATTCTGTCCGCGATTGCCCTTATCAGGGTGAATATTGTGGGGAGATCTTCAATTTTCTGGTATGCGATTAGTACTGGGATTGGATTTTTAGGAAGCGGAGGACAACAGCCAATCTCAAATGCACTGACAAGTTTTAGAGATTACAAGTTATCATCAGTACAATTCATAGTCTGGCAAATTACGAAGATCCTGCTTTTTGGAGCCTTCTTTGCAAATATCATGTTTGGATTTGCAGCCATGTCATTTATTGACGGAAATACTTTGGGACTTGAAAATATCCCGTCACTGTTTACCTTGCCTTTTGTAACTCCTGACAACAATCCAAACTACGCAGCAGAAAATGTGGTTCCGATGATTCCGGCGTTGGTAATACTGATTCCCCCACTACTTGCAGCGATAGGGCTTCGTATGGTTTTGTATGTTGGAATTCACAGAATAATTAACGTAATCACCTCTTTTCTAAAAGATTCCAACGAAGGCAAACCGAGATATCTTAACTATGTTTCAACCATTGAAGGAATAATCGGCATCGGCATAATCTGGGCAGGCATTAACCTATTTTTCACAGATCAGATTGACTACAACACACGATATGTAATCGGAGGTACCCTTGTAATCGGCTTTGCTTTAATCGCATTTTCAGTAGTTGACAGAATTAGAGCGCGCGTTCTCACTCATATGTTTAAGAGAGATGTATACGTTAGATTTTTAACAATTATTGCAATTGCAATTGTTGTTGCAGGCGTTGTCTCAGTCAACAACAGCATTGCCGATGCAAAGAAAATTGAATTCTTAGGGCCGTACACTGCACAACAAATTGGGGTAAACCGCTATCTTGGTGAACTAAACGACGTAAAAGAAAATATCCATGATGTCCAACTGATATCTGTTTCTGCAAACAACATTAAAAATTATGTAAGGCAAAACAGCGATGTTCTTGATGTGATTAGAATATGGGATTGGGAGGCA
>JAQBHN010000047.1:0-2668 GCA_032127635.1 Nitrososphaerota archaeon | reverse complement strand
GTAAATCCCAAGATTCATCCTGAAGAATTTCTAATTGGTGATACTGGAGAAGTTTTTCGGAATTGGTTTCAGATAATGACGCATGATGGACATTGACAAATTCATCATCATATTTGAAAATTGTTCCTGGTTCTAATTTTTCATCAAAAACAAAAAGATCATAATCGCAGGAATCATAAGATAAGTCAGAAGTTCTACACCCGCCCAGTCCAATTGGGAAAGCGGATAATCCATTTTTTTCAATGAATTTTTTCATATCCATGTCTTTTTTACAGGTGATTTTTCTATAAATGAATCAACTCACAAAGTTTTACAAATCCATTCAAAGTCAAAACATTTCCTTTAAATTGAGATTCAATTTGTTTTTTATCAAGCTCCTATAGTGTAGTCCGGTTAAGCATTTTGGCTTCTCAAGCCAAAGACTCGGGTTCGAATCCCGATGGGAGCACGGTTATTTCATATCAGAGCATCGAGCCAAAGTGGCAATGCCCATTAAGAAAATCAATTGCCAGGGCCTCGAACCAAAGGGGCAGTTCCCCAGGAGAGCATCTGTCCCATGCAGGCAAAGTTGGATTATTTGAATAGGGACTGATTTTAACAATTATATCTCAACATCTAACGCTGAGTTTGTGATCAAGGGACTTGTAGCTTCAATGAGCCTTACAATGGTTCTAGTTTTTGGATTGCTCTTTGCATTGCTAGCAGGCCTTTCATTTTATTTTGATCTTGGGATTTTTGCCACAGTTGGAATGGCAGTAGGCTTGGGTTTGTTCCAGTGGGCGATAGGGCCATCAATAGTAAGATGGAGTACGAACATGAGTCCACTGAACAGAGATGAATTTCCATGGATTGAAGAGATAGTTAATGAAATTTGCATCAAAAACAAAGTGAAAATTCCAAAAATCACCATCGCAAATACCAGTATGCCCAATGCATTTGTATTTGGCAGGACAAGTAAATCTGCAACATTAACTTTAACCCGCGGGCTGCTCAACACATTGACAAAAGACGAAGTCATGGGAGTTGTCGCTCATGAAATAGGACACATAAAACATAACGACATGGTTGTCATGACAATCATCTCAGTGATTCCCACCATAGCATATTTCATTGCATTGTCCACCATGTTCGGAGGAAGAAGAAATCAAGGCGGTGCGGCAGTTTTAATCGGAATCGGTGCATTTGCAGTGTATTTCGTAACAAATCTTTTGATTCTTTACTTTTCACGCCTTAGAGAATTTTATGCAGACAGTTTTGCAGGACGGCAGGTAAAGCCATCCATACTTGCAAATGCATTGGCAAAGATCACCTACGGCCTGAGTTTACAAAAACAAGAAGCAAAGAACTCCACATTACGCTCATTTTACGCAGTGGATCCCATTGCGTCAAGTTATGAAGTGATGAAATTCTCTTCATATTACGAGGATCAGAACATTTCAGAAAGTGAGGTGAAAAAGGCCATGGACTGGGAACGAAAAAACAGTTTCAGCAAGTTTGGGGAAATTTTCAGAACACACCCGTTAACCTACAAAAGAATTGACAGACTATACCAGCTTGAACGAGAACTGTCTCCAGGCAATGCTTAGTTTAAACCGTCAGAGACTTAATTTTGATTCCAATTAATCACAATTTGCATCATTTAGAAGCAATTGCTTTAATTGCAACTGGAACGGCGCTACCGCTCAATTTCTACAAAAATATATTCTTTTTTTGACATAGGGAGGACCGTCATTATTTGTTCCTCTATCACATCTGTAACTGTTTCAATCTTGTCCGTATCCAATCCGTCAACTAGGTTCACCTCAATCCCAACTATCACGGTCGTAGGACTCAAATGCATTGTTTTCAGGGTTACTATTTTATGCACTTCAGGTATCATGGAAACTACTTTCAGTATCCTGTTTTTATGATCGTCTGAAATTGATTCACCTAACAACAAACCTCTATTTTCTTTGGCTAGGAAAAATGCAAAAGACATCAAAAGCGTTCCAATAATTATGGAGCTTATCGCATCATACTGGGTATTTCCAGTTATGTCTGTAAGAAGAATGCCTACAGATGCAACTCCGATTCCCAACAATGCGGCAGTATCTTCAACTATAACGGTTAGAATGGAAGTATCCTTGCTATTTTTAAATTCTTTATACAAATTTGAAAATCCCGCCTTATCACCTCGTTCAATAATCGGTTTTTTGAAATGGTTTAACGCTATTCGTAACGCATTCCCCTCAAAAACGAAAGCTATTGCCAAAACAATGTAATTTATCAAAGGATTTTCAAAAGTGTGTTCGCCGCCCAGCAGTGATGAAAACCCTTGTTCCAACGATAAAATTCCAGAAATGCCAAAAATCATCGTTGCTACAATGAATGACCAAAAGAATTGGGATTTGCCATATCCAAACTGATGAAGATCCGTGGCAGGTTTTTTGCTCAATCTGATTCCCAGCAGCAGTAAAATCTGGTTTACGGTGTCAGATGCGGAGTGAAACGATTCTGCCCACATTGAAGCACGAGGACATCGGGCCCACCCCGTTCAAGCCCGGCACCGTCTCGTCGGGGGCGGTCATCGCGAAACTGGGGACCGCCGTATTCGCTGCGGCCCGGTCCCGGGCGAACGCCGTCCAGCGGCAGAAGCAGCAGGACGCGACGATGGCCTACCAGCAGGCGC
>JAQBHN010000046.1:0-4713 GCA_032127635.1 Nitrososphaerota archaeon | reverse complement strand
GGCACAATTTAAAAATTTAACATCATCTTATAATTTCACACGTGCATATGTGGCTGAATGAGACTCACTCACTCTAATCCTGTTACGGTTACACTTTGTGGTGCGCCTGCTTTGCCTGCAAATATGTTGACTGTAGTTGCTGCACCAGAGTCTAATGATGTAAGTGTACCATTAGTCAGCTTGTAATATATCACAACTGATGCCCCTGGTGTCAATCCTATCGGACCTGTTGCCGCGTCTGCACATATTGAAGAAACAGCTGTATCTTCACCAGTTAAATCAATTTCAATTACTGGATCGGTACTAGGAACTAGACAATTTGTAGCATCATCTAACATCAATCCGCCAGTTCCCGCTGTTTGCCAACCTGGGTTGACTAAAGTTTGTTGGAACAATGTTGCATTGACTGTCGTGTCTGCATACCATTGTGAAAATGGTATGTCTGATCCTCTGATGGATATCTTATCAACTGACAAAACTTTGTCTCCTGTGTTTCTGATTTTTGCTGCACCCCAAGCTAACCCGTTTGAATCAGTACCGTGTACCCACACTTTGATTCCTGATACGGTGATTGATTCTGACTGCGTACCGCCTTGGAAAAGACTGGTACCATACAGAACAACACCTGCACCAAGTACCACCGATGACACCAATATGATGACGGTTGTGAGCACTGTACTGATTGCACGTTTTTTGCCTAGTTTGGTTTTAGTGTAACATTGAGAATTTGATTTAATTAACATAAACTGCAACCAAATATCCAAAAATAGGAAGTTCATGGTAACGCATTTTTAAAATATCTAATTTTCACTGATCTTCGCCGGCAAGAAGCGTGTATGCGCTTAGGAATTTCTGAACCGTCTTTCTCAGCCCCTCATACGGCATGCACATGGAAAAAATCTTTGTAACCCCTGTTGGCATTCCGATTGCCACAACGCTGATTCCCTTCCTTCTTGCCTCCTCCACGGCTTCCTTCATCTTCTGGTCTGCGTCATATGTCCCCAAGGCCTGCCCGTCTGTGATCAAAAAGATGTACCTTCTCTCGATGTTTTCCCTTTCCAATATCCTGCAGCAAAGCTTTACGGCATCGCCAATAAATGACAGTCCGGTGACATTTATCCCGCCGATGCGCGATTTTGAGTTTTGATCGTAATTCTCATAGTGATCCTTGATTATGGTGAAGTTGTTGTTAAATGTAAAAAAACCCCATTTTCCATTTTTTGTGTTCACCTCGTTTGCAGCCTCCCCCAGGCAAATGGCAAACTTTTTCATCTCGTCAAATTTCAGCCTCATGCTGCTGCTTGTATCTACAACGATTGCCCATTCCTCCTCGATTCTTCGATAGTCGTCTTGCTCGAATATTTGCATGTGCCTGTTTTGGGCTGCAACTGCCTGGATGGCTGCCTGCATTTGCAGCATGCCCATGTCCTCCATCATTCCCTCGTCCATGATGTTGGGGGTCATTTTCATCTGGGACGCCATCTTTTTCAGGAACAGGTGGGTGGCGTTTTTTAGCCTGAGGTATTCCCCGATGTTTTCCGGGGCAAAATCTATCTTGTCAAATTCCAGGTCGTCCGTAATCCCGCCGTATTTTTTCCTGACCTTGGCCCTTCGTTTCAGCTGTTCAGACCACACGTCTCCCATTCTTTCAACAATGTCTTGGAATCTTCCGCCAGTGGTGATCGTGATGTTTTCAATCCATTTTTGAACTCTTTTCGGATGGCTGAAATGATCTGCAAACGGCAACGCGCGATCCGTCATAATGTTTGATGACTCGTAGACAGTGTCTGCTATTTTTGTAAACCCGTCACCGTCTTCGGGATCCAGGTTCAGAACCTCCTTTTCCAGCATCTCCCTCTCATTTTTAACCCCTGAGACAAATGTGTTTGAAAATATTCTCTTTGATGCTTTTTTAACATCCTCCTGTTCTGTTTTCCTGCTGATTTGGCTGAACAATTCCCCAATTTTTTTTATTTCGGCATGGTACTCTGGAAAATCATTTTTCAGAAATTCGTTCACCCTTACGTCCTCGATAAACTCAAATGTCTCAAACGCGCGTTTTTTGTTTTTGCCTGCCATCCATTCTTTGTATTTTTTAAAATCTGTGACCTTGGCATGCCCTGCCGCGTGACATACAGATGCAAAGAACAGTGAAAATATCGCATGGTAGTGCGTCTCCAGGTTTGAAAACAGGCATCCCTGAATTGTTTCCAGCCCCTGGATGTTTCTTGGGACTGGCAGATACACTGTCATCCTTGGCTCGTAGTCAATCTGAGGAAAATACTGCTGCTCCAAAAAGAACGTGTCGACATCAACCGGGTTCCTGCCTGAGATTTCAAAAAACAGCTGATGTGCAATATCCTGAATGTTCTCCTTCAGTTGGATTACACCTGCTGCTTTCTTGATGCGGCCTGACTCTCAAGAACCTTTTTGACAATATGTCTTACTTCGTCCTGAACTTCGTGATCGTCGCTGGTCATTGGAATCAGTGTCTCGTTGCCTCCGTCCATTATTGACATGCCGTCAGAACAAATCTTTGCCCAGTTTACCAGATCGCCGACTGAGGGACCGTAAGGGATGTCGCCCATCTTGTACTCCTGTCTGAGCTTTGCACCCACCAGCACAATGCTCTCCGCATCCGCCCTTGGGATTCCTCCCTTCTTTGCAACCATGTTGATTTCTTTTTCATCGATGCTGTTTCCAATGCTCATGTAGTCAAAGTTTAGCCAAACGCTCATTCTCCTCCTCATGGCAGCGTTGATTGGCTTTGTACCTGCGAATTCAGACGATACGGGGTTCATGCTGATTATCATATATGCGTGCTTGTGCCTGTGAATGATCTCGCTGTCCTTTTCGGTCAGTACCATGTGCCCTCTCTGGTCAAGCAGCGGGTTGAGTTTTGTCGCAACGTCCTGCTTCATCATGTTTGCCTCGTCCAGATACAGAATCCCCCCCTTTCTGCACCATCCAGTAATCAGCCCGTCAATCCAGTTCTCTTTTCCCAATCCCACATACCTTCCAAACAGATCAAAAACGGATGTTGCCAAACCGCAGTTGATTTCCCACATTGGAAGCCCTGCCAGTTCCGCAACAAGGTATACGATGTGGGTTTTCCCAGTTCCGCTGGGGCCAATCAGCGCACACTGCTTGAAAAATTTCAGGGCCCTTCCAATCCTCTCCACATAGTGCTCCCCGTTGTCCAGATATGGCGGGGTGTCCTTTGGGATCATCTCGTCCATTTCTTCGGGGAAATTCATATCGGATGAATCCATATATTTTTTAAAATCATACATTTTTGACAGTTCGTGGGTGTTCTTTTTGATCTTTGAAATTGACACTGAAAGATTCATCTTGTCTGAGTTGATCCGTGTCCTATTGGTTGACGAAATTAGCTTGTTTGCCTGCTCCATGATGACTTTGTAAGACTGGAATGTGGTTAATGCTGTTATGTGTGTGTGGATGTTACATACACATCGTAATAATGAATTTTATGCAAATTTATTCATAATGAATGCGCATATCGAGCTTACTTCTATTGCAATGAGTAAAAATGATCCTAAAATTACCAAACTGGACAAATATGACGTCGAGGCAAACATAGAGGAAGTAGACAACAGCGACGATCAATCCGTATTCAAGTACGGGTTTACTGCCCTGTCCAATCCAAAAAATGTGAGACTTGCCCTTGAGGGGATTGCCAAAATTCAGGGGGATGCCGCTGAAAGAAATGAAATTCTAGAAAAAGACGAAAATAATGTTCCAAAAATTCTAACCATGATTTACCACGAATTGTTTCCGACGTTCTTTCTACTCTCAAAAACTCTGAATGTCTCATGTCCTCCACACACTATTGGGGAAATGGGTGATCTGCCATCACAAATTCTAGAAACAAAAGACGAGAAAGTTGAAGAGATTGCCGATACTGCATCAGATTCTTCCCCAAAAACAGATGAACTTCCCAAAGAAATCTTAGAATCTCCAACAGAGCCTGCATCCGTAACAGATGATGCTCCGGACACTGTTGAAAACCCCGACTTGGCACAGCCCATGGTGTAATTTTGATGTTTTACACACTAGCAGTAATACAGAAATTTGCAGGGCTTAGTTTTGTATAACAAATTGATAGAAAAATATTTCAAAAAAATTCGGCCTTGCCATCGTAGTGCTCTCGCCACTGTTGTGACAAGTGCGATTCTATTAGCTGCTGTTAGCATAATGGGGGTAATGTTGCTTGGATGGTCACAAACCAGCATTGCAGTACAAAAATCTGAATTAAATGATGTTTATGACACGCGGATGAATAAATTGGGTGAAGATTTAATTTTTGAGAATATTTGGTTTGCCACACCTTCTGGAGGTATGGATTACAATCATCTCAATGTAACTCTGGCAAATGTTGGAATTCTTGGATTAAATGTAACTTCAATTCAGGTAACAAATGTTACTGGAACAAACTCCACACCATCCACATATCCATTTACATATGGCGGAATTATAAAGTCTGATTCTCTATCCCTCAATGTCACATATCCTTGGGGGCCTGTGGATGAGCTTGAAGTTTTAGTTTTTACAGGTAGGGGAAATCAATTTATCACTCAGGTGGTAGTTCCATGAAATCCCATCGTGGCCTCAGCGCTGTAGTCGGAACTGTCTTTTTGATTGCAGTTGTAATTGGCGCCCTATCTTACATTTCATACAGTATTGACGTGATGG
>JAQBHN010000045.1:0-2524 GCA_032127635.1 Nitrososphaerota archaeon | reverse complement strand
ACTACTGAGAGATACCACCCAATTTCCAAAATATGTTCCCGATGTGCTAAATTGTTTCTAGTGATGTCTGAATTGTTGAAGCATTCTTTTATTTGGTTTTCCGCATTCTCTTTTATTTTTCCGCTCCAAGGATATGTTGTTCTTAAAATTAAAACTTTGATTATCTCCAAATCTATTTTTGCATCATTGATTAGTTGTTGCAGTTTTTTATCCATTGAAATAAATCTCAAAACACTTTCTTCGTGAGGTTTGTCTACGTTTTTTTGGGGATCAAAATCATGAAACAACGCTGCCACGTACAGATATTTTATGTCCTCCTTTGTGATCTGGATTTTATTCTGATTCTTTGCCAAAAGTGAAACATATGTCACTTCTAATTCGTGATTGATATTGTGATATCCGTAGTACTCTGTTCCGAGACCCTGGCTCTCAAACAGGTCAATGGTGTAATTTAGCATCTCGACATAACAGTCGTCGTCTAACCCGTTTTCTACCATGAGGCTGAGAATTTCAGATCTCATGGAATGTGTATTTGCAAATTGCTGCAATGATATAAAATCACAATTCATGTTTTTAAAGATGATCTCCACGGTTTCAATTTCAGATTTTTTTTAGCGACTGCATCCGCCCAGGTTCAAAACCCCCCTGATGATGCAATCCCTTAGCAAAACACTCAATAGAATTATCCTTCTGTAATTTTTGAATGCCGTTTGACAAAGATTTGCTGGAAAGGCTGATGGAATTTAACGAAAAACATTCCCCAAAATTCACACTTTATGTAGATGACAAAACCTATCCCGTTGCCAGCACATCGATAACCAATTCCCCAGTCCCGGTAAATGAGCCGACAACTCGAGGCGGCGTCTACTTTTCAGACAAATTTGCATACAAGATGAAGTGCGTTGTGGAGGATCTTTCTGTCATTCCGCTGCTGACAAAGAAGATGCTGGGGCCGAATACCGAGTTTGGCGAACTCAAAATTACCGCGAGCATTGAATCTGACGGCAAATCCGTCCCCCTTGAAATTTTTACAAATCTGACAAACAGCGTTCAGACTCCCAATTCAATTGAACTGGGCATGATTATTGTAAATATCGACTCTGCCTAGCCTGCCTTGAGATACCTGTCGTATTTTTCTCTGCGCTCACTGTCAGATAAAACCTCGTATGCTTTGTTAAGCTCTGCCATTTCTTTCTCGGAGTTTTCTTTTGTTTTGTCCGGGTGTGTTTTTTTTGCCCGCTCTCTGAACTTCTTTTTGATCTCGTCATACGTTGCGTCTTTTGAGATTCCGATAATCTCATAATAGTTTGGCAGCTCGTCATTGTTTAAGGCCTCTCGGAATTCCTTGTCCTCCTTTGTGTTTCTTCTCTGGCCAAGCTCCTCATAGTCGTCCCCCCAATCCGAGTGATACTTTTCAAACGTCTTGTCTTTTTTTGATTCCAACTCTTCCTTGTCATACGATGTCTTTCTTCGGAGAATTATGTCCCGCGCTAGAAACAAAAATATCCCCAGTATTGCGATTATGAAACCTGAAAACAGAATGATTTTTTCCTCGTCGGTTACTTCCAATTCCATGTCAAGACCGCCGCTCTGCGCATGTGCCGTCTGCAATCCCCCGAGGACAACTATCAAAATTATGAAAATACTGGACTGGCTCATTTTTTAGTACCTATGATAACCTGAAGTCTTCTTTTGCAGTATTTAGAACCACGTGAGTTATCGTGTTTTCCACATTTGGAATGGTTGCCAGGCCCTTTACAAACTTGCTCAATTCTTTTCTTTCTCTGAATTTTGCAATGACCAGCGTGTCTGTTGAACCCGTAATGTCGTATACTCCGCAAACATTTTCAAATTTTGATATCTCCTCCTCAATCTCGACCACCTTGTCATTTTTGGCAACTATTTCAATAATGGCAGTCAGCGAATAGCCTATTTTTTCATGATCAATGATGGCAGTATACCCGTGTATTATCTTCGCTTTTTCCAATTTTTTGATTCTGGTCAGCACGGTAACCGTTGACATGCCAAGTTTCAGTGCAAGCTGTCTTGCTGACTGCCTTGCGTCTACCAGCAGATTTTTGAGTATCCTTTCGTCTGTCTCGTCCAGGTCCATGCCGTATTATGGCGGAAAATTTATTTAAATTTTCACGATATGTGTGTACATTTGTTTGATGGGCTGTGTGGAAATTTGATTTTTTTCAAATTTAATAGAAACGACGTATCTGCTGACTCATGGGCGAGATTGTGGAACTGGTCAAAAAAGGACAATCCTTGATGGATGACGGCCTGTTTGATGACGCGCTTGGCTGTTTTGAGCAGGCGCTTCTTCTGAATCAGGATGACCCTGACCTTTGGAATAACAAGGGAGTCGCGTTGAGGAGTCTGGGCAGGTACGGGGAATCCATGGAATGCTTTAACAAATCCCTTGAGATTGAACCTCGCGACAAATTTGCATCCTGAATGCGGCGTGATCTTTATTCCTTGACGGAAGCAACGTTCACCGCAAGTCAATCTATATTATTAA
>JAQBHN010000044.1:0-4317 GCA_032127635.1 Nitrososphaerota archaeon | reverse complement strand
CTCTTCTTGGAGAATCTCTAAAGCTTCCGCCTTCTCTTCTATCTCCGCTGTCTCTTCTTGGAGCATCTCTGGAACTTCCGCTGTCTCTTCTTGGAGAATCTCTAAAGCTTCCGCCTTCTCTTCTGTCTCCGCTGTCTCTTCTTGGAGAATCTCTAAAGCTTCCGCCTTCTCTTCTGTCTCCGCTGTCTTTTCTTGGAGAATCTCTGGATCTTCCGCTGTCTCTGGATCTTCCGCTGTCTCTTCTTGGAGAATCTCTGGATCTTCCGCTGTCTCTGGATCTTCCGCTGTCTCTTCTTGGAGAATCTCTGGAACTTCCGCCTTCTCTGCTAAATGTTGGAGGCGGTCTCATGTCTTTTTCAGTAGGATTTTCATATTTTTTCCCAATTTCATCAACTCTGATATTGAGTTTTTCAAGTAAAGTTTGGTTTAACCCCTCGCCGTAAACATCAACCCTTGCTGCGATTACTGCCTTTGCAGCAACTGCACGTGCAATTTTTCCTCTTTGCCATCTTGGAGCAGCATGAACCATCGCATGTTGGAATAACAATCCGTGTTTAGGTGGTTGTGAGCCTGTCTTCAATGCTCTGAACAATGCTTTTTCAGCTCCTAGAACTTGTATTGTACTGGCAGGCATTGATGCCATCTTTTTGAGACTTCCAGCTCTTCCTAAAATTCTTGCACCGACTGCTGTACCGAGTATTGCTGAAATATTTGGTGCAATCTCTCGCATTTCATTCTCAACATGCTCTTCGAGTTTTTTACGCAATTCATGAAAGTCTAAGACTTGTTTTGCGATTGATTGCACAATTGCTAAATTAATATCTGAAATATCCCCGCCTCTACTTTTCGATGAAATCAAAGATAGCATCTCTACTTTGGATTCTGGGAAACCTGCTTCTTCAAAGACTTTTTTAGTTAATGATTCTCGTTTTCCTGCAATTACTATTTGCGCATATCCGTTAATGCTGTCAATGATGTTATCTAATTCTGGAAAATGCAATCCGTACCATTCTCTGAGTCTTGAACTTAGCCCATTTGCAATCTTGTCAATTTCATCTAGAGAATTAATTGCTTGTATGATGTGAAGATCTGGACTTTGTGAGACTTCGGTAACTATTGAAGATGATAATCCGAGAGCAAATTCTCTTAATTTTCCAAGTGTGTCTTGAAGGTTTGATGCGAAACCCGAATCAACGATGATTTGTGGTTTGTTTGTTTGAACTGTATCCAATTCGGACTCATCCATCAAATGACAATCAATAGAATATTTTTTTAAAATTGCAAGCAGTGACTCGTCACTTATGGAAAACCCTCTCTGAGTTGACGCTAGATAATTCACAAGTTCATTTAATTTTGACTCTTTACTTTTCACTAGAAGATACTCTTTTACTGGATTTGAGAACGAAAATGCTTTGTCTAGTTTTCCATCGTTGAAAACTGAGATTCCCAGCTCCGTTAAAATTACAGAATACATGACTAGTTGATTTTAAATCACCTTTAAAAAAGCTACCAGCATCAGGAATCAACTGTTATATTCGAAACTGAGATGATTAATCAAAGTGGAGCCCAGTATTGCAACTTCCATAGGTAAAATTCAATTGGAAAAACCCGTAATGCTGGCATCTGGAATTTTAGGCATTTCATTGGATGTGTTCAAACGACTTTATGCGTCAGGCGCAGGCGCCGTAGTTACAAAATCTCTCAGTACTGCGCCTTGGGATGGATATCCAAACCCTACCATCTTTAGTGTGAAAGGCGGCGGGTGGATAAATGCAGTGGGTCTCTCAAATCCGGGCGCATCAAATTTTGCTAAAATGATTGAGCCAAATCAAGATGTTCCGATAGTGGTGAGTTTGGTGGGTTCGGTGCCGGAAGACTTTGAAACAATGGTGAAACAATTTGAAAATTGCAAAGTCAAAGCATACGAATTAAATTTATCCTGCCCGCATGTTGCCAAAGTTGGCTTGGAGGTAGGGGATGATCCTGGACTGGTCAAAGCAATTGTGTCATCTGTGAAAAATGCCACGACTGTCCCTGTGATTGCCAAAGTTGGTCTGGGAACCAGCAATTATCTTAATACCGTTAGTACCGCAATAGATTCTGGAATTGACGCAATTACTGCTATTAACACAGTTCGTGCAATGGCAATTGATGTTGAAACTCAACGACCTATTCTTAGTAACAAATACGGCGGATTATCTGGAACTCCGATCAAACCAATTGCATTAAGATGCGTATATGAAATTTCTTCACAGTATGATATTCCAATTATTGGCTGCGGTGGAATTTCTACATGGGAAGACGCCGTGGAATTTTTCTTGGCTGGGGCTTCTGCCGTTCAACTTGGCAGCGCAATAGGCGACAACTGGATTGGAGTTTTTGATGACATCAACCGAGGCATTTTACGTTACATGGAGCGAAAAGGTTTCGCCACAATAAAGGAGATGGTAGGTCTTGCAAAGAAATCTTAACCATCCGACAATTGTTACAATTGAAAAAGTTATAGATGAAACCCCTACCGTTAGAACTCTGGTTTTTTCTGACGATATAATGCCAAATGTTCTTCCTGGCCAATTTGCCATGGTTTGGATACCTGGTGTAAACGAGTTGCCCATGAGTGTAATGATTTCCAAGGAAACAGGAAAAGCTGCATTTACAGTTAGAAAACATGGGCCTTCGTCTACCGGGCTGTTCAATGTTCCGGTGGGTGGACAAATAGGGATAAGGGGCCCGTATGGAAATTCATTTGATCTTAGAGAAGGAAAATTACTGCTAGTTGGAGGGGGGACTGGTCTTGTCCCAATGATGCGATTGCTCACCTTTGTAAAGTCCACTGACGATGTCACTGTGCTAATTGGGGCAAAATCAAAAGATGAAGTATTCTTTGAAGACTTGGCAAATGATCTACTTGCAAATAACTCCCACCGTGTGATTGTATCCACTGACGATGGCAGTTATGGTGAAAAAGGATTTGTCACTGATTTGGTTGAAAAACTGACAAATGAAACCCATTTTGATGCAGTGTATGTTTGCGGTCCCGAAATCATGATGTACAAAACCGTGCAATCTGCCCGTTCAAGAAATATCTTTGTTCAGGCAAGTCTTGAGAGAATGATGAAATGCGGTGTTGGAATATGTGGCAGCTGCTGTGTTGGCGAGGATCTTGCTTGCAGAGACGGAACCGTATTTGATGGCGAGCATTTGTCTGCAAATAAGGAATTTGGCCATTTACATAGAAACAAGGCTGGGATTTTGGAAAATTACTGAATTTAACTAGCAAGGTTTAAAATAAATCAGAAAATTCTTTCCATGAAGGGTATGGGTACTCCAAAAATAGTTTTAACAGCTGATAGAACTCTGATGTCTCCTTATAGGGGATTGTCTCTTGCAACATTTTTCGGATGTGCCCCAGCTGTGGATCCTAACAGGGACAAAAACAGTTTTTGGTATAAAATTCTTGGAAATCAAGTGACGCCGAAAGTTCTTTTTGATTTCATCTGCAACTGGTCACCTGATATCGATGGCGTGGCAAAATATGCTCCATATGGATTGAGAAAACTGGAGGCAGGTTTGCTCAGAGACGGGTTTAGCAGGCAAGATGTAGTTGTTGCTCATCCAAACCACATTGAAAAATTCATCGGCCCTGAAACCGAGGTCATTGGAACTTATGAGATGGATCCTCTTGGAATGGGCCCTGTCACTATGACATTTACTTACGGACGAAAACAAACTTCATACGACGAATTTTACAATGCCGAATTGCATCATAGAATTAAAGCTGCCAAGGCAAGAACTGGAAGTAAGGCAAAAGTAATTTCTGGCGCATCTGGAACATGGCAATACAACTATGATCCGGCAAAAATTGAAGAGTTTGGAATCTATGCAATTCTTGAAGGCGAACTTGGCGGCATTGCACCTGAAATTGACGGACATGCTGGCAGGTTCTTTAACTATCTGATTAACGGCGATTTTGAAAATATGGATCCTTTCAGAAAGAGAAGCGACTTTAAAGTTAACATTAAAGAATTTGAGAGAGAAGGCAAGAAAATTCACGGAAGATTTGTAAATTTTTGGGACAGGCCTGATTTGGAGGATATTCCTAACATTGTCGAGCCAAGCATGCATGGAATGGTTGAGGTAATGCGTGGTTGTGGTAGAGGTTGTAAATTTTGTGATGTCACATTAAGATCTTTAAGATATTATCCTCCAGAGAAAGTGAAACAAGAAATTGAAGTTAACATAAAGAAAGGTGGTTCCAAATCTGCATGGATACACAGTGATGATATTTTCGTTTATGGAATGGATCCTAGAACTGCA
>JAQBHN010000043.1:0-17237 GCA_032127635.1 Nitrososphaerota archaeon | reverse complement strand
CATTTACTTTTGCAACTCTAGTTCCCGTTATGTCACAGAGTATCTGTCCTTCAACTAATTCTGTTGATAGTTGAATGATTACCCTGCCACTACCGGCTAGGTGCATTATTTCGCCTACCTCCTGCAATTAGAAATACTAATCATTGTATTCTTATCATAGACTTCTGTCAACTTTACTTTAGCTAAGAGCTAGAATTCATTTTATTTTGATTGTTTGGATCTTCTCGTCACTAACTTTTCTGAAATTTTGTTAAGAATTTTTGTTTTGGAGGAACCTTTTGGTACAATTACATACCCTGACCTTACAAACGGTCTTTTTGGATATCTTACTTTGTCATCTGACTCTGTAATTTCAAATCCTCCTGCTGTTGTTGCATCCATTAATTCTTTTAATGATGGATCAAAAACACATTTTTCTAATCCTACTCTTCTACCTTTAGATTTTTTTAAATTCTTATTGAAATAATCCAACCAGATTACGACGTGCTCGTAATCTTTCATTTTATTCCTTTAGTAAAATTGCGTTGACGATTCCGTTTTGTCCTGGTTTTGAAACAACTCTGCACTTTCCATCTGCCGTTTCAAGAATTGCACCTTTTGTAATGATGCCCCGTCTTTTGTAATCATTGTTTGTAGTGTTTTCTAGTACTTTGATTATTTTTGATTTCTTTACTTTGGCCTCACCTGTTGCCAAATTAACAAAGTCTATTGATTTCAAAGCTGTTTTTTGATTGTTGCCTCTGATTCTTCTGGTCACTGTGACTTGAGCTCCGTTGGTTGGCTCGTTTGGATATCTGTCTATTTCGTATTTTCTTCTAATTCTAAGTGGGATTCTTCTTCCGCCAGTAATTTTACTGGTTGCCAAGTTCTCTACGGATTTTTTCACGAATTGTCTCTGAATTACTCTAATTTATACAAAACGCAAAAAATTAGCCGTGAGTTAAAAACTCTGGCTAGTTGACTTCTGATGCTATGGGTGGAGTCGGAGTTGTCTGTCTGTTCGCTGTTTTTCTTACTTTGGAGAACAGTCTTTGCTTGAGATCTTCAACGTCACCTTGAATTCCAAAATATTTTTGGAATTTTTCAGTTGTCGTAAAAATTTTTAACCGTCCTACGTTTTGATGGCTGATGTAATCAAGATGTCGTAATTCTTTGAGATGTGCATATACTCCAGATCCTCTTGTTTCAAGAAGTTGTTTTGACGAGATTGGTTGCATGTATGCGATGTATGATAATGTTTTGAGCGTTGCGTTTGGAAGAACTGGTTTTGACGCATATTTTTTTACCATAGAGCTGTACTCTGGTTTTAATTGCATTACATAAGATCCGTCTGGAAGTATTACTATTTCCAATGCTTTGAATGCTGATTTTGTCTTTTTCATGATGGTGTCAAGTAATTCCAGGGTTTTTGTTTTGGATTCTGTGCCTGAAGCCCGTATGATGTCCTCAATTACAAGCGGTCTTCCTGCAGAATAAAGCGCTGATTCTATTCTTGCAGTTGCCTCGTCTAGATTGTCTATTTTTACCATTTTTATTCGCCTTTGATCAGTTTGCCAACTCGTCTTTCATGATGATAATTTTTATGTCGTCTTCTGCCTGCTCAAGGTCTACTCTCTGATCTCTTGCCAAAAACAATGCTGCAAAGAAACATCTGATTGAATCGACTTGATCAAGGTCTGCAATTATGTCTTGTAATAATCCAAACCCTGTAGCACTGATTTTTTTCATGATGAGGTCTTCGTATTTCCCTATGATGCTTTCAAGTGAGATAAAAAACTCGTTGAAATCTGGTGCTACAATTGGCTCTATTTCCAACTGTCTATTTCGTCTTGATTGCGGATTTGCAATTGTACCTATGAGATTCTGCAATAATCCTAACAAATCATCCAATGAGACCGGATATGTGGATTCGTGTCTGTATGGGATATCTATTAACTCTATATCTACGTCTGTTCTTTGATACATTGGCTTTTTTTCCATTGCTGCTTTTTGCAATGCAAAAATACTTTCAACTTTCATTCTGTAAATTAACGATGACGACAATGCCGCCATTCCTGCCACTTTAAGATCTTTCTTGCCTGTCTTTTCAAGAATTTTTATTAATAAATTCAAAATTTGAATTAGATCGATTTCCCAAACGTCTTTTTTGATAACCGATGACGGACTAAATAGAATGTTTACCGGTTCTTGAGAAATGCTATCTGGAGTTTGTGATTCACTCACATCATTCCTCTTTGTCTATTCAATAATATCTAAGGGCTCTATTTTTTTCTCACATCCAGTCAACTCTTATATTGTTAGAGTGGAAAATCGAACTATGAAATCTGCCAGGATCTTAGCTCCAAACGAGCCTCTCGCAGTATCTGAAAGCGAGACTCCAAAACCTCGAGGTCTGCAAGTTCTAGTCAAAGTAAATTCTGTCGGCGTATGTCACAGTGATTTACATTTGTGGGAAGGGGGATATGACCTGGGTGATGGTCAGTTTATGAAAGTGACTGACAGAGGAGTAAAATACCCTGTAACTCCTGGTCATGAAATTGTGGGGACTGTTGAAGAAATTGGAGACGGTGTTTCTGGAGTTGCAAAGGGAGATCAAGTTTTAGTTTTTCCGTGGATTGGATGCGGCGAATGCCCTGCTTGCACGGTAGGAAATGAAAATTTATGCGATACCCCGAAATCTATGGGTGTTTTTCAAGATGGCGGCTATTCTGATTATGCTTTAATCCCTGATTCAAAATATTTGGCAAAACTTGACGGTGTGGACAAAGATGCCGCTACCTCACTTGCTTGTTCTGGACTCACAGCATACACTGCGATTAAAAAAGCAAATCAAAATTCTCCCGAGTTTATGGTGATTGTTGGAGCTGGCGGTTTAGGGTTAATGGGGGTCCAAATTGCAAAAGCCATAACTAGCGCAAAAATCATCTGCGTTGACTTAGATGATCAAAAATTAGACATCGCTAAAGGAATGGGTGCTGACTTTACCGTAAACTCCAAAGATCCTGAAACATCTCAAAAGATAATGTCTATTTGTAACGGTAAGGGTGCAGACAGCGTTGTGGACTTTGTAAATGCCCCACCAACTGCAAAATTGGATTTTGCAATTCTTAGAAAGCGGGGCAATTTGGTTCTTGTCGGCTTGTTTGGAGGTTCCATCGAACTGTCTCTGGTGACAATTCCTTTGAAATCTATTACTATCCAAGGGGCATATACTGGAAATTATGCCGACATGGTGGAACTGCTCGACCTTGCACGAAAGGGTACGATAAATCCCGTAATTTCAAAAAGATATTCTTTGGATGAGGCAAATACGGCACTGGAAGATCTTAAGGCCAGAAAAATTATTGGGCGTGCTGTGATAAACCCATAATTCAATATACCGCCACAAAATCTTATAACAGAAAAAATTGAGTATTGTTATTTGATACAGACAAGTTGTGAAGTCGCATTAACACATCTCAAAAATAAGCAATTCATAACCGCTCACATGCTTTTTCTAAACCAGGCCGAATCCCTGAAAAAAACAGAATTTCTGAAATCCGCTTTGCTGTATATGCTGGCAAATGAGTGCAAAACTCGACAGGGAAAAGTTTCTGAAAATGAAATCCGGGAAGCGAGTGATCTGTTTTTAAAATATTCCAATGCAAAAAACTCCACAAATGTAAGGGGTGCGCTGCTGTGCGCCTCAAAATGTCTTCTGAGTCTAGGCGAATTTGATAAAGCCAAAGTCGTATATCAAAAGGCCAAATCAATGATCCAATCCTCTGTTCCTGTTCCAAGGCCAATCGTTATCATTGATGACAGCAAGGCGATTGCAATGAAACTACAAACATATGCGAAAAAATTAGGATATTCCGAAATCCATGTTTTTGAAAACGGCAAAGACGGCTTGACAGGATGCAAAAAATTATTTTCTGAAAACAAAGAACCTGTGGTTTTGCTTGACATGGGGTTGCCTGATCTGGGGGGTGACGTAATTGCTACTAAATTACTGAAAGAAAAAATCAGTTTGCAAATAATCGTTATCACGGCAGATGAAAAAACAACTTCGCGTGTCAATAAAACAATCAGTACTGGAGTTTCAGCCTTTATTCAAAAACCATTCACTATTGATGAGCTCAAAAAAGCTATAGATGTCGCAGAATCTGAATACTCGCTACTACAATAACAGCAATGACATGTTCAGAATACTCACATCTTTAATGTCTATTTGATTTATCCTGTAGTCGATCAGTTCGTCTGAAAATTTCTCTACTATTTTCTGTGACGTGTTTGTTTTTTCTGAATTAATTTGTAGTAACACCAGCATATTCCACTCGCCTTCCATGTTTGACACCATGAGATAGTTGTCTAGTTTTGTAATGTAATCCCTGATTGAATCTTTAACCGCTTCAAGTGATTTGGAGGGTTTCAGTTTCATCAAAACTGCTTGATACTCATTAATTCCAGACACGTCAGTTAGAACTGCCTTGTACCCTTTGATGATGCCGCTTTTTTCTAACCTTTCTATTCTTTTTCTAATCGTTCTGTCTGAAACATCGTGGTCTAATTTTTTTAATGCGTCTGCGATTTCTTTTGATGGGGTTCTGGCATTACTGTTGAGAATTTCTATTATTTTTTGATCAACCTTGTCCAGATTTGACCATGCATCTTCACTCATAACTCCCCAAAGATGTGATGCCTTTTGAATTTTTGGTTTAATTTGTACCATTTCTATGGTTGGAATTTGCAATCTTCCAAAATTCAACCCGATCCCAATGTTTTTTGATCTTCTGTACTGCGTGATTGAATCGAATTCAGGTGGATTTTGTTGTGTGTCAATTTGTCTAGATTACCATACCAGTTATATGCTCATAATCGAAATACACGATATGGGTAAGCGCCAAGTAAAAAATGAAAGTGCATTAAAAGAAATCAGATTGCCTGAGGAAGGCGAACTTTTTGGGCGTGTTTTGAAAATGATGGGCGGAGAAAATGTAATGATAAAATGCGATGATAATATTACCCGACGTGGAAGAATTAGGGGCAAACTAAAGAGAAGGGTTTGGATTAGGGATAATGACATTGTGATAATAGCACCTTGGGATTTTAAACAAGACGAACGTGGCGACATTGTTTGGAGATTCACACTTCCACAAGTTGAATGGCTCAAAACACAAAATCATATCCCGAAAGATTTCTAGTCCTTTACTTTTAGCTTAGTTTTCTTTCGATGTCTTAGTTAATATAGTGAACATGTTGCTTGAATATCAAATGGAACAAGGCACCGTAAAATGGTTTAACCGTACTAAGGGCTTTGGTTTTGTCGAGAGAGAAGGTGGAGACGATCTGTTTGTTCACAAATCAGATGTTGACGGATTCATCAACGAAGGCGACAAAGTCGAGTTTGAAGTAGGCGAAGGTCAAAAAGGACCAGCAGCTCAAAAAGTTAAAAAAATAGAATAGACAATGAATTTTTAAATTAAGATTTCATCTTTGTTTTCTTAACCTAGTCTTTCTTTTTATTATTTTTAAAATTATTTTAAAAAATCTGTGGTCCCGCGGGGCGGAGTTGAACCACCGACAACCCGGTTTCTGTATGCCTGATGGGCTGTTTTTCGTTTAGCCATCTAAAGCCAACAACTACAGCCAGGAGCTCTACCAGGCTGAGCTACCACGGGACAAAAAAATGAGGAATTCTGCTATTAAAAAACTATCGTAGATGGTTCAAATGTTGATCGTTGTGATCAGTATATGCATAAATACTCTGAAAAGTTTTTCAATCTGTAATGCTGAAGCAGGCGCTATCTTATTCTGGATACGTATGTGCACCGTATTTACACGCTCATGATTCTGTTGGACTAAAGGATACTTGGATAAATTCAAAAAATATCGAGAAACTATACTTTGTCACTGGAACATTTTCTAGTGACAGCAAACCGTATTTTTCAAATTCCACAAATCATTACATCTTGGCCAAATTCAAAGACAGTGAACAAATCTCAAAAGATCTGGCTCTCCACAATCACGAGAAAACATCTTTCGTGTTTAACATCAAGGATGCTCTCTTTCAAAGGGAAGTTGAGGGCACTACTAATTTTATATCTATTTACTATTTGGAATACGGTGATGACGGTGATGACTTGCAGGAAATTGCAAATCTCTTGTTGAAAAGAGACAAAATCGAGATAGCCGGACTGGGAAACATGATCACATTCTGCTTAACTCCTCCAAAATTCACATTTCCATATTCTGAAAACATTGTAGTGCTTGAAGTTGCGAGTGAAAAGAGCCATCAGAGTGTAAGCAAATACTGTGATCAAACTAGACGAGACATTAATCGAAAAGGAATGACTATGACTAGTTTGATGAGTCTTTCGATTCTTGACACACTAAAGTAGAAAAGTTAAATATTCGACCAAAAACTGTTTTTCATGAGTAAACCATCTGACCTAGGTTCATTGAAAATTGGGTCTTACATTTTGCTACCTCACTCTGATCAACCCAGTGGGGAGCCGTGCAGAATTGTAGAATATGATACTTCAAAACCTGGTAAACACGGTGCGGCAAAAGCAAGAATTGTAGGTCAGGGTGTTTTTGATGGTCAAAAAAGACCGCATGTTGGCCCAGTCAGTATGCAGATTCACATTCCTCTAATTAACAAAAAAGTTGGCCAAATTATCTCGATTAATGGCGATACAATCCAAGTTATGGATTCTGAATCATTTGAGACTATTGACATTTCTTTGATTGACGATGAAATCAAAGGTAAATTGGTAAACGGTCAAAATGTTGAATACTGGGTCGTAATGGATAGAACTAAAATAATGCGTGTTAAGAGCGATTGAGGATGCTGATGATTATCGGAAAAGCCGTCTGATTCTGTGATGACGATTATGAGTATTGAAGCATCTCTTTTCAGTAAACATGAAAAATTTATCGAACTAAATATTTTTTAGATAATGAAATTAGCTTCTCTTTTTTCGGGAGGAAAAGATAGCACATATGCAATCCATGCCGCTAAAAAACAGGGGCATGAAGTAAAATGCCTCTTGAGCATTTTTCCAAAATCCGATGAAAGCCATCTGCTGCATCATCCAAACATGAGATGGACAAAGTTACAATCGCAGTCAATGAACATCCCACAATTGACAATCACTTCAAATTCAGATGAAACTGATGATGAATTGTCGCTGATTGAAAACCTGCTGCATGATGCAAAAGATCAATTTCAAATAGACGGACTGGTTCACGGTGGAATAAAAAGTAAATTTCAAAAAGAAAAATTTGAAAGTGTTTGTTCAAAATTAGATCTGACTGTAATTGCGCCATTGTGGGGCGCTGATCCTGAACATTACATGAATGAGTTGATTGATTCAAAGTTTAATTTTATTATGACTACTGTGTCATCTGACGGGTTGGATGATTCTTGGTTGGGAAAAACAATTTCAAAATCCGACATACTCCAATTGAAACACCTGTCTGAAAAATTTGGTTTTAATTTAAATTTTGAGGGGGGCGAGGCTGAAACATTTGTAATCAATTGCCCACTATTTGCAAATTCGATCAAAATTAACCAATCTCAAAAAAAATGGGATGGGTATCGAGGAAGGTTTGAAATAGTGGATGCGGGGTTGAATCTCAATGCTTGATGGTCTTAAGAACAGTCTTGGAGACGCGATTAAAAGAATTGTAAAATCTTCGGGCATAGATGAAGATCTAATCAAAGAATTATCTAAGGATGTCCAAAGAGCCTTACTGCAGTCTGATGTTAATGTGCGCCTTGTATTGGAAATTACAAAGAGCCTTGAAGCGCGTGCTCTGAATGAAATTCCTCCCCCAGGCCTCTCGAGAAAGGATCACATTGTAAAGATCCTTTATGACGAACTTTCAAAATTACTTGGAAATGAATCTGAATTTGATTTTAAATCTGGGAAACAAAATAAGATCATCTTATTGGGGATTCAAGGCAGCGGAAAAACCACTGTGGCGTCAAAGTTGGCCAAATTTCTAACTGGACAGGGATACAAAGTAGGGGTTGTCGGGGCTGACACGTACAGACCTGGGGCGTTGGTTCAGCTTAGAACTATGTGTGAAAAATCAAATGTTGAGGTATACGGCGAAGAAAATAACAAGGATTCTCCCAATATTGTAAAAAACGGTCTCAAGCATTTTGCAGGCCAACCATTGGATGTCATTCTAATCGACACTGCTGGACGTCATAAAGAAGAACATGATCTTTTTGAAGAAATGGAGAGGATAAACAAAGTGGCCGATCCTGATTTAGCTTTGCTGGTAATTGACGGGACAATAGGACAGCAATGCTTCAACCAGGCAGAAGCGTTTCATAAGACAATTCCAGTGGGCGGCATCATAATTACCAAATTGGATAGTTCGGCAAAAGGCGGTGGGGCACTTGCAGCATCTGCAGCCACTGGTGCACAAATAATGTACATAGGAACTGGCGAAAGGATAGATGATTTAGAAAAATTTTCTCCTACCAGATTCGTTGGAAGATTGCTGGGTATGGGCGATATTCAGGCCGTATTGGATCTAGCTAAACGATTAGAAAATGAGGGTGATGACGTAAGAATGAAGAGGATTTCAAGTGGAAAAATGAACATGGAGGATTTTTTTTATCAGCTTGAGGAGGTTACCAAAGTTGGCTCTCTGCAAGGACTTCTAGACAGCATGCCTGGTTTATCTGGAATGGTGAAAGGTGATCAAGTAAACCAGATGGAGGGTAGAGTTTCAAAATGGAGATACATCATTCAAAGCATGACAAAAGCAGAAAAAGCGGATCCTGATCTGTTAAACTCCTCGAGAATCAAAAGAATTTCCCGCGGTTCTGGATGGCCAGAAGGGGAAGTCAAAGAATTGATTAAAAATTATAAAAATTCCAAGAACATGATGAAGGCTTCCAAAGGCCGTCAGATGCAAGGAACTCTTAGAAAAATGGGCTTAGGATAACCACTAACCAAAATTTTAAAGATGTCGAATTATCCGAAAATTATCCCTATTGCAAATAAAATTACTAGAAAATATGATTTATGTGATCACTGTTTGGGTAGATTGTTTTCAAAACAGTTGCATCTTACATCCAACAAACTTCTTGGAAAAAAATTAAATCAAAAATCTATAAAAAAATGCTATGTGTGCAAGAATCTCTTTGATAATCTAGATCATTTTTTAAAACTAATGCTTGATGCCTCTGCTGACTATTCTTTCAAAACATTCAGTGTGGGATCTATGATAAAACCCTCGATCGTTGATAGGGATGATCTCATTAGATCTCTGTACAAACTAAAAGGAATTGATAGCGTAAAGGCTGACATTACAAAAGAATTGGGAAAACTGTATTCTAAAAAAACAAAAAAAATGATTGATCATCTTGATCCTGATGTTACTTTTACAATAAATCTGAAAGATGAATCGTGCGAATTACGTTCAAAATACATCACCCTTTCTGGGAGATATGCTAAACTTGAGCGAGGATTTTCTCAAAAACAAAAACCCTGTGATAATTGTTCGGGAAAGGGGTGCAGGGTCTGTGATTTTCATGGCATTACAGAATTTGACAGCGTTGAAGGCGTAATCTCCAAACTGCTTTTTCAAAAACTTGGAGGCACCACTGCAAAATTCACCTGGATTGGGGGTGAGGACAAATCTAGTCTGGTTTTGGGAGATGGACGGCCATTTTTTGTAAAAATACTGAACCCTAACAAGAGAAATGCAAAATTATCTGATGTCACTGCTGTTCCAATCAAAATCAGCCATTTGAAACTAGTCCGTGGATCCCCCAAAAAACCTCTTAAATTCAATTCAACCATAAGTGCAAGAATATCCACTGAATCCCAGATTGATTCGAAGAGTCTTAAAAAATTAAAAGTTCTCACATCTAACCCTGTCGTGGTTTATGACAAGTCTGGAAAACGTTCTGAAAAGAAAATTTTTGATGTAAAATACAAAACGTCTTCAAAGAACATGTTTACTCTGATAATCAAGGCTGAGGGGGGCCTCCCAATCAAACGATTTGTTATTGGCGATGATATTGCCCCTGGAATTTCAAAAATTCTTGATACTCAATGCGTGTGTATGGAATTTGATTTTCTTGAGGTTGAAGTATAATGATAACAATTAACTAGCACTAAAAATCGTGATTCTGTATGCCAGAGAGAAAAAAAAATAAGCACATGAGACATGCTGATCAACGGGCTGATAGACGAAAAAAGAAGAAAGCCGGCAAACCGAGTTCCTGATCGAATCAACCTTTTTACATTCAAAATTGTCGAGGGATGATGTTGGATCCTCTAGTACGTTTCAAAGATGCACACTCTAAGGGAATTATCCCTGACGATGTTTTTGATTTAACTATGAAGCGATTCCCACTTGCCATTGAAGGAATCAATCGAATTGAAAAAGCGTCTGGAATCGGGTATCCTATAGCATATGTTGAGCCTTCCTTGGTTATCTCGTCCCCCAATCCCAATTCATATGAATTTGGAATCTTGTTTGCAAGAACCATCCCGATAATGTTTGAAGAAAAATTCCAGGTTGTTATTCAAATTTCGGCGCCATTGATTGCTTACGGCCTTAAGGGGACAATTCATGCAATTTTGGCTCATGAGTTTTTACATTTCTTGGATTTGATGAGAAAAATCTCAAAAATGGAGTTGCTATCTGATGAAATTTCTGGAAATTTGTTTGAAAATGTTTACAGTGATCAAACTAGGCTGTTTGAACCCCGGGCTGTCTTCAAAGATCGTACCCTGCTAAACCACATTACGAAAAAATTCCCTGCAGGATTTAGAGATTTTAAGCTTGAAGACAAGGTGATGAAATTCTGGGCTGAAAAAAATCTTCCAAAGACAAACATCTCGTTAGACACTAACACGGTAAAACTATCTGTAGAATCTCTTTCTAAAATCAAGCTTGATCCTGCATTTGTTTCAAAAATGGAATTATTAGAACAAAAAAGCTCAAAAATTCATAAAAAAAGACTTTATTAGAAATTGGACATTTGCTTAAATTATTGCTGAATTTTTTCCGAGATGGTAAAAATCACAACGCATGATCATGCGATATTTGAAAACGAAATTTTCTCACAAGTATTTTTAAAATCTTTTTTTTATTGTTTGAATTCTGTTAACCCACACTTACCGCAAGTGTTTCTGTCTTTGTGTTGGGCCATGAATGTTCCTTTGCCACATCTGGAACACACTCTTCTAGTTCTCGATGCTTTTTCTCCCTCTACCTTGTAATAAGATGCAATACTGGGGCTAGAGCCTTTGCTTCCTTTTTTCACTACGGGCATTATTCTGATTTCTCCTCTACTTTAGCTTCTTCAACCGGTGCTTCTACTGCGGCCGGTGCTTCTGCTGCTTTTGCTGCTGCGTCAGCTTCTTTTGCTGCTGCGTCAGCTTCTGCAATTTTAGCTTTAGTTTTTTCTAGTCTTGAAAATATTGTAGGATTAATGTGTTTTTTAGCTAATGCCTCGTCATCATAAACATAGAATGTTCCTGTGATGAGAGATTTGCCGACCTGAGTTTTTAATCTCATTGGGATTACCACTTTGCCATCAAGCTTGAACTCTTTTGTAACCATGTCTGCGGCTTCTATGCTTTTGAGCTTGCCTCCAAGGCCTGCAAAATTACAAGTTAATTCCCTTCTGGATAGAAAGGAATTGTTGACGTCTGTAACCGTCTTAATTAGTGACATGTATCAAAAATCTCTAGATATTTCATATAAACCTTGATTGAGTTGCAGAAGAAATTTAAGAAATTCCCTCAGAACTATCTTGTGGAACGATATTTGCTGCATTTTAAAAATGAAAAATACCTGCCCCTGGATTGTAGAGAACTGGTGTACAAGGCAAGAGACCTTGTATCTGACATGAATGTCTCGGTAAGGCTTGCTAGGGTTGCCACTAAATTTATCGAGTTTGATGTAGCTGCAGAAAAAGCAGATTTGGACACACTTGTAGAAAAATTATCCCCTGTCGGAGAAATTGATAACGTACGACATGTTGTTGAGGAGCATTTGGATAAAGACAAAGGACTAGAAGACGGAATATTTTATTTTAACAATGAGCGATTTTGGGAATGCCATGAAGCGTTTGAAGGGGTCTGGAATCAATGTTACGGGAGAGAAAAGGAGCTAGTTCAGGGCATCATTCTAGTGGCTGTTGCATTTGCTCATGAACAGGAAAATGAGGAAAGTATCGGTATTGGAATGCTGAAGAGATCTTTAGACAAACTAGGTACATCGCCTTCGATGTATCACTCGATTGATGTCGATAAAATTAGAAAAAATGCAGTTGACATGCAACAAGCAAACAAGCTAACTAGATTTGAGATTTAATTAATTCAAGTGCTTTTTCAACAACGTCTGCACCTTGAAGCAGCCCTATGCTTCCTTTTTTTGCTTGCTCTTCGGTCATTCTAGTTGTCCCGTCTTTTTTTATAAAATCACCTGAGACTAGGATTGGAACAGGATCATCGCTGTGGCCTTTGTTGATGCACGGGGTTGAATGATCTGCAGAAATTATTATTGCAACTTTACTTGAATCAATATTCTCAACAAGCGTTTTGAAAAATCTCTGATCAATCTCTTCGATGTTTTTCATTTTGCCGATTGCATCTCCATCATGACCGAATTCGTCTGGCCCTTTGAGGTGGACGTAGATTGAATTTTGAGTTTCCATGGCTTTTGCCGCAACTCTTGCTTTTTCTTCATAATCTGTCAATCCGCCAGCTTCAAACGCTTTCATTTTTAGAACTTCTGAAATTCCAAGCTCCACTGGCATGTCGACAATGCATGAAAAATTCATGCCGTATTTTTCGTTAATTGGAATCACGTCTGGATATTTGTTGCCTGCATCCCTAAGCAAGATGCAGCTTAGTTGTTTTTTGTTCTCACCTTGCCTTCTTTTGTTAATTTGGCTATTCTTCATAATTTCAATTGATTTTTCTGAAAACTCATTTACTATGTTTGCAGTAAATTTTGAATCCTCTGTATCTTCTAGCGGCAAGCATTTTTCGATTTTAAGAAAGTCTCCCACAGCTTTTGCAACTCCCATGCCTCCAATATTCATGTAGGCTGGGTCAGTGTTTGTAATTCTTGATGATAATTTTTGAGACTCTTTTCTAATTCTTACTGTTACTCTGTGACCTATTGTTGGAGCTACGACTACTGATATGTCTGGTGACGACAGTCTGATCTTCTCTTCAATCTCTCTTGCAATTCCATCCGCGTCTTCTTTTTCAATATGTCTTCCTGCTCTTCTATCGATGATCACATCTTCATCATTTAATGTAGAATAGTTCCCCCTGAGTGCCAGGTCGCCGTCTCTGAAGTCTATTCCGACACCTATTGCCTCAATTACGCCACGACCTACATAATCCGCATGTTTGAATTTGTATCCTAGCATGTTGAAAACTGCAATGTCTGATTCTGGAGCAATTCCCTTTCCGACTGAAATCACTTCGCCTATTGCCCCGTTCCTTGCTATTTTGTCTAATGTTGGTGTGTTTGCCGCCTCCAATGGCGTTTTTCCATCTAAATCTGGATGTGGAAGATCACCGACCCCGTCTAAAAGAACATAGATCATGTGAATATCAGAATTATCCAAAATATTCCCTGTTTATTCAAAGTCTGATGCTCTGTTTTAAATCTTGCAACAAAAGATGCGATCAAAATAAAATTTGCCTTCATGAATATTTTATTTTGAATTCCTCATCTCATTTGTCATTTGATGAACATGGGATTATCTTATTTTTGTGAAAATTTTTAGAAAAATTATTTTTAAAAATGATTTGTTCTGATTTTAGTAAACGTTTTAACATACATTTTACTTCCGATAACCATTATGGGTGATATGCGTAAAGATTATGTTTCTGAGCGTTTCATGATTGTCTCAAAAAAAGACGACAAGGTTATTGATCCAAAAAAATCCCCCTTTGCTCCTGGCAACGAAGCAATGACAAATCCGTCTGTTTTGTCTCTTGTTGAAAAAGATGGCATGTTACAACGTCTTCAAGACAACGATAATGATTATGTTAAAAATTGGGCTATACGTGTTTTTGAAAGCAAAAACCCTATAGTTTCAATTGAAACGCAAAATTCTTTCAGCGAAAAACCTTTCTACAGCGAACCCGCATACGGATACCATTACATTGTTGTTGCGTCTCCAAATGAAAAAGATTCTTTTGCAACAATTGATCCTGACCAATGGTCTAATGTCTTAGTTGTCGTTCAAGATAGATTGCGATGGCTTTACACCCAAAAAGGTGTAACTTATGTTTCAATTTATGGTGACCATGGGGATTTAGCTGGTAATGCAAATCCTCACCCTCATTTGAATCTCTTAACTTTCTCAACAATTCCTCCTGTCATTGAATCAGAAGCTGAATCATCTCACAGAATTTCAAATGAAAAAGGAGTTTGCCCGATGTGTCAAACAGTAAATGAGGAGATTAGTGGTCCAAGGCAGGTTCTTCAAACTGAAGGATTTATTGCGTTTTGTCCGTGGGCTCCTTCATATCCGTATGAATTCTGGATATCTCCAAAAAAACACACCACCAGTTTCTCAAAAATCACCCAAAAAGAAATCAACGATTTATCATTGATCTTGAGGGCGACACTTGGCGGTTTATCCAAAACTGTAAAGAACGTTTCATACAATCTAGTTTTTCATCTTTCTCCGGAAAAGAAAAACAGTAGACAGATTCATTGGCACATTGAAGTTTACCCTATTACAAAATCCTGGTCTGGATTGGAACGTGGGTATGGGATTTTCTTAAACGATGTCTCGCCTGAACAGGCTGCAGAAAAGCTTGGGGCATCTAGTAGAAAAGAATTGGCCAACTTAGTTGGCATCGTATAATTTTTTGAATGGTTTATTTATCAACGACAATCTGTTAGAATCATGGCGATAGAAAAATGGCTTGCAGTAACTGCTGTTGGCTTGTTTGCAATGTTTGCTGGTGAAATGATTTCGATTTATTATTTCATGACTGATATTCCTGATGCTATAGAATTTGTAATCAGGTTTGATCCTGATCCAAAAATATTCCAATTCATTTCCATCGGGGTTGCACCAGCTGGAATCCTGTCGGCGGTTCCTTTTATTATGACGCGACAGTATGGCTCAAAACCGATAGGTGGACTGATTATTGTAGGCGGTATTATTTTGTTAGTGGGGATGCTTGTATCCTATTCGCTAATCGATGATATCGACGATGCGTATCTTACAGATACTGTGAAATTTGTACCTCTGCTGTTTATGGTTTTGTCGGCTCCTGTAATGGTAGTTGGGGCTTATCTGGCAAAACCAAAAAAGAAACGTCCAAAAAAAGAATTCTTTTAGATACTATCCAATCTTAACTCACTAGCCACTTGTTTGAAACCTAATTTTTCATAAAATGGCTTGACATCCTCAGTGCAGTTTAGAATTGTCTTGTAGCAGCCACGTTTTTTTGCAACTTCAATGAGATAAATCATGATTTTTTCGCCTATCTTTTGACCTTGAAATTCTTTATCGACTACTACGTCTTCAATATGTCCAACTAGCCCTCCGTCATGAATGAATTTTGATTCTATGATGAGCGTTGTAGCCCCTACAATTTTCCCATCTAATTCTGCAACGGCTATGATGTGATCTGGGTTGGTGTTGATTTTCTCAAAAATTGACTCTGCCTTGGATTTCTCGATACTGCTTGCCGGCTTTAACGAATCCAAAGATTTGAGAAACCCGTTCCATATGTCCTCTTTTTTTAATTCTCTGATGATTGGTTCGCTCATTTTTATTTTCAGATCTTCCCAAGTTTTTTAATGTGTTCTTGATATGCTTTTTTGTATGATTCCTTGTTACCTATATCTGCAAACCCTTTCTTTGTAATGAAACTGTCGATTGGTTTTTTCCTGTCCATGGCCTTCTTAATCAGATCGTCCATTCCATACGGTTTGTTTTTTGGAATTAGACTGAAAACATCTGGCTCCATAACATAGCATCCCATGTTCACATTTGCTTTGATCTCTGGTTTTTCATTCCAGCGTAGCACTTTGCCTGTTTTTGAGGTGTCTATGACTCCGTAAGCCAAATTCGTTTTGTATTCGTTCAGACTCATGGTGACAAACGCTTTTTTCATTTTATGCTGCTTTATCATGTTTCTAAGACTAAAATCAAAAATTGAATCCCCGTACATGCAAACAAAAGTATCGTCGATAAATTCCTCCGCAGTTTTTAGCTGACCTGCAGTTGCCAGGGGTTTGTCCGATACTGCATATTCTATGTTTACCCCGAATTTCTTCCCGTCCTCAAAATAATCCTCAATTGTATTTCTAAGATAACTTACGCACAGAACTATTGATTTTACTCCGTTTTTCTTTGTCCAATCAATAAGATGTTCTAGAATCGGTTTTTCCCCTAATGGCAACATCGGTTTTGGAAGAAATGTGGTGTATGGTAGCAGTCTTTTCCCTAGCCCGCCAGCCAAAATTACTGCCTTCACAAATCCTATCTGAGATATGACTATTTATGTTCGAGGATGATTTTAGACTGGAACCATCTCATACAATTTTTAATAATTTGTTCAATGTAATTTTTGGCGTATCTCCAAAAACTATGATCATGGGCTCTTTGCCGAAACCTCCTTTGTGAAAAATTATGTCTGGAGGATCTTGTAATTTTTTAATTGCGTTTTTAATTCCCCATTCCACTGTTGAACCTTTGTTTTTTATATCACTTGGCTCGTCTGTTCTGTCGTAACTTGAGACTGTTAGTTTTAATTTTTTTATTTTAGATATGCTTGAATTTTGATATTTTATATTTATTGCAGAACGAGTTTTTGGAAATTTTTTGTTTACTACAAGTAATGCGGTTGCAACATGTTTTGAACCCCCGTATGTTAGATTCCCTGCAACTGTGACCTCTTTTCCTGTCTTTACTATTCTTCCGGATATCCCTAGGATATCTTTTGTTGATCTTGGCTTTTGTTTAGAATATACAAAATTTGTTTGACACTCCGGGATATTTTTGTAAATGTTCTTTATTTCTACAAACTCATTAATTGCACGTGACAGTTCCGAATTGATTTTATCATGATTTTGTATGTCTGTAATCTTGATGCCGTTTCCTACTTTTTTTGCATTTTTAATCGAATTGTAGGTGAATTCTTTTGCAAATTTTGCTGATTCACGTATCGTTTTATTGCTTGAAATTGCAAATATCATGGCTGCTGAATAATTACATCCACTCC
>JAQBHN010000042.1:0-3404 GCA_032127635.1 Nitrososphaerota archaeon | reverse complement strand
GCAATCAAAAAAGACGGTCTTGCTATTTTAGTTGCTGAATGTAAAGGTGGTTTGGGTTCTGATGCACTCCAACAATACGTTGAAGACAGATTGACTATAGAGCAACTACGAAATCCAAGTAAATACATTGACGGAATGGAGGACTTGTTGTTTCTTTCAGAAATACAAAAGAATTTTCAAATAGGATTAGTTTCAATTTTACCTGAGTTTTATGCTAAGAAGCTAAATTTGATTTCTATGCAGGGCATAAAATACTCTATGGATTATATTCTAAAAACCCAAGGACCGCGCCAAAAAGTTGCAGTGGTTACTGACGGTGCAAGATTGTTGTTAAGGTAGTAAACCTGATAAAAATCCCGAAGGTATCGGCGCACACAAAATCGCTAATACAATAATTCCGAGATATGCCAGTTTTCTATTTTTTGATAGTGGTGAAACATCATCTAATGGCGTTGCACCTGGATTTCTTGAGCTCATAAATAAAATTAAGAGTGCCATTAACCAATAGTTTAACAAAACAAGAATTGCCATGCTCCCATATGTTGCATATTTGTGAAGTTTAGCTCCGAGCAATGTTCTTGCCATGTGCCCTCCATCCAATTGCCATGCGGGTAATAAATTCAAAAACGTAATCAGGAAACCAATCCATGCTGCAAACATTACCGGCGTCATGATCACCTCGTGTCCTGCTCCGCCTTTACCAAATAACGCCAAACTGGCAGTCATTAGCAGTGGTTCTCCTTGATTCCATTCAATCAATCTTGATTCTTCGAACAATCCTGCGGCAATCTCGGAATCTAAAACTGGTGCAGTATACGCGCCATACATTGAAACTATGACTGCAATTGCTAATCCTGCAATTGGGCCAGCAATCGCAACATCAAATAATATTTCTCGATTAATTGTCAACCCTTTTGATTGAATAAATGCTCCAAATGTTGGAATTCCAATTATTGGAAGTCCTGGAATAAAATACGGCCACGTTGTTTTTAGACCATGTATTTTTGCAGCAATGATGTGGCCAAGTTCATGGACTCCTAAAATTCCTAATAATGACAGTGTGTATACTCCCGCCATTTCTAGAGGATCTCCAATTTCAACAATTGAATTTGTACCTGATGTTCTGTAGTACCCATCTATCATTACAAATGAAATAACAATTGCAAACAATATCCTTGGAGTCCATGCTGTACTCATCCACTTTCGTTGTTTCTTTGGGGAGAATTTTTGAATTATGACATGCAGCCCTCTCTCTTCCATCTTTTCTAATTTACAAACATAGCTCATATCTTCTAATTTTCTTGCCAGACCCTCGAACTTTGATTTGAAATCAATATCTTCAATTTTAAATTCTAATGAAAATTCAGTTTTATTGTAATCGCTGACCTGGAATATGGAATTGACCAATGAGATGATATCTTCTTGTGAGGGATCTTTCATCTCTTTAAGCCTGTATTTTTCCATTAAATGGTCTTTTGGTTTAAAATTAAATATTGATAATACTACACACAATCATGCAAGTGATTCTGAGACAATTGGGGGATTGCAATATTAGAAGAGCAGGACCAAGCGATCTAATTTCGGTAATGGAGATTAATCTCAAAACTCTGCCTGAGCACTATTCGGATTATTTCTATGAGAGTTTGCTTGCTGAGTTACCAGAGGCTTTCATTGTTGCTGAAATTGGGGGAAAACATGTTGGATACATTATGTGCAAAACTGAATTTGGTTTTTCAAATTTTAAGAAACTAGGTTTTGTTAAAAAAGGCCACGTTGTATCTATCGCGGTAGTTGAAGAACATAGAAAAAAAGGAATAGGGAACGCACTTGTTGAGGAATCTGTCAACGGTGTAAAATTAAGAAATTGTGATGAATTCTATTTAGAAGTGAGGTGCAGCAACACTGATGCTGTACGATTATATGAAAAGTATGGGTTTGCAATTAGGCAACAATTAAACGCGTATTATCGAGACGGCGAAGATGCATATCTAATGGCAATTGAGTTAACTTAGTTCAAACCAATAAATAACTCACAAAAAATTCTTTGACGTGGACAAACGAAAAGGAACTGGCATCATCATTTTTGTACTGTGCATTGGAGGTTTTTTCCTTTATGCCTATTTGTTAATGCTCTCTGAATGGAGTCCTATTGTATTGCAATTATCAGTTTTAATGATTGCAGGTGCAATTTTAGGCGTTATTGCATGGATTGGATACGTAATGGCAACAACAAAACCTTCGGCTGCCTCTATTACTTCTGACGATTAGGTTATTTCGAAATTTTAATGTCTACAACTGTTTGATAAAATCTGGGGCCTACGGCCCTTACAATTTTTGAATTTAGAATTTCTGATTTTACTGGCGTAACTTTGAGATAGTGCTCCTCTGAAAGTTTTCCCGCATCCGTTTTTTTATCTGCATGAATGTGTGAATAGTAATGAATGATGCCGCCATCTTTAGTTGTGTTTATTGCTGATTCTAAAAATTCATCTGATCTTTCAGGTAATACCATAAGCGTTCTATCTGATTTATCAACCAACTGCTCTTTGATAATTTCTGATGCGTCACCGTTGATAGAAATTATATTTCCTGCAAGTTTGTTTAGTCCGATATTTGTTTCGCATAATTTTGAAGCGACAGGATTGATATCTAGACTATACACGGTGCATTTCTTCTTCTTTGCAGCCGTGATGGAAAACATTCCAATGCCTGCAAACATGTTTGTCATTACCTCTCCGTTTTGTATCAAATTAGCAATTCTTTCTCTTTCTGTAGATAGCCTGGGTGAAAAAAATGCATTTTTGACATCTACGGTAAATCTGCAGCCGAATTCTCTGTATTCTGTCTCTGTATTGTCCTCTCCTGCAAGTATCTCAAGGCTTCTTGTACGAAATTCACCTTCTACGGCTGATGCCTGATAGAAAACACTTCTGACAATTTTTACTTGATCTAGCAAGGTTTTCCCAATAATCTCTTTCTTTGATAATAACGAATCTGGAATTCTTACAATGATTATTTCTCCGATCTGATCGAATGCAGAAATTAATTCGTCACTTTCATTTTCTGTGAGTACGTTTTCTAGTGCTTTTTTTAACATTCGAGTCAATGTTTGTAATAGAAATTTCCAGTTGTTTTTTGATCTTTATCTAATCTACTTTCTAGTTTATTTACACGAGGCCTTAGACTTTTCTCATCTCGTCTAAATGACATGTCTAATGATTTTAGAAATCTATTCATTGCTTCAGGTTTTGGCATTGGCGATGTAGCAATACCTGCAACACCAGGTTCTCCTTCAAATATTATCATTGAATCTGAAACTAAATCCATCAATTGTAAATCATGATCAATAATAATTGCTGATTTACCAAAAGAGCGTACAAATTTTTGTAAAAATTTTGCTACTG
>JAQBHN010000041.1:0-7087 GCA_032127635.1 Nitrososphaerota archaeon | reverse complement strand
TTCCAATTCTCCTGATATATCTCCAATCTTCTTTTTAATTCTAAATACTGTGATATGAGGTTTGAACGGTTTGTCTGAAAAAAATCCTAACGGTTCTAACATTTTTTCCACTTTTTTAGATAGTTGAATTAGCATATTTCCACCACTTTCATCCGTTCCAATCCAAACTACCCTTGGAAATTTAGGTTTAGGAAATGCACCAATTTCTTTCAGATTGACATCAAAGCTTGAAAATTCTATAGTTTGAAGGGACTGAATGATTTTTTGAGCCATTTCCTTTGAAATTTCCCCTAAAAATTGTAGAGTAAAATGCAAATTTGCCAATTCTACAGGTTTAGCATCGATGTTGATACCTTCTTGAAATTTCTTGATTGAACTTATCACTTCGTTGTTTGTAATTTCAATTGCTACAAAGACACGCATCATAACATTTTTTGAAGTATGTTTATAATTATTTCCGGTAACTTCATAGACGAGCCTTTTTTTTGATAAACGTTGACAAAATTAATTGTATGTTTAACAGGAATGCCGGGAGCTGGCAAGTCTACCATTGCAGAGGGATTAGAACTGAAGGGCTATGAGATTATCAATATGGGTAATGCTGTCAGAGAAGAGGCAAGAAAAAGAAATTTAGAATCAACTAGGGAAAATTTGGGAAAACTGATGCTTGAGCTAAGAGAGAAAAATGGCCCTGGTGCTATAGCAGAACTAGTTAAACCGCAAATAGAATCATCGACTTCAAACGTGATTCTGATAGACGGGGTTAGATCAAACGATGAAATTCAAATACTAAAAAAATATGGCACGGTAAAATTATTGGCAGTTCATGCTTCTACTGACACTAGATTTGATTTTTTACAAAAACGAGGAAGATCAGATGATCCTCAAACAAAACAACACTTTGATGAAAGAGATAATCGTGAATTGGGTGTCGGTATAAGTAATTCAATCGCACTCTCTGATTATGCGATATCTAACGTTGGTATGACAAAAGAAGAATTAATTGAACGGACTTTTAAAATTATTCAAAGTTGGATACGATGAAAATTCCAACCATTAAATGTAAAGTAGAGATAGTTTGCCCAGTAAATTTATCTGAGGATCCCGACAAAGTAAAACAAGCAATTTCTAATGTTTTCCCGCACTTGACCACAAAGAATGAATCTTTTTTGATCAAAGCACAATCAAATGAACTAAAATCCTTGGAAAAAATTTGTGAAGCAATTTCTTCTTCTCAATCCCAAAAAATCTACACACGCAATTTGGAAAATAATTTAGAAGGCGATAGCACCTGGTTTTTTCTAAATAAACAAGCAGCTTTTGTTGGAATAGTGGCAATATGCGATGAATCTGAAGAATCGCCTCTTGGCCCAATCAAGGTGACCCTGACTTCTCCAAATATTGATGCGATAATTGATTGGATATCCTTTCTGAATTAATGAAAACTAGCTAAGAAAATTCACTTCTTTTTGACTATTTTTTTCAGTTTGAATCTAAAATCTACTTTTTTAAACTACTCATTGATGTTCGTTAAACTAGGCATAATTGCCGTCATCGTGATCTTGGCAGGCGTGATATTTTCAAATGAGATTGATAGCTTTCTTCCTACGACATCTGCAACCGTGTTTGATTCTTTAAAAAATGATATGAGCATTTTTGGCATCAAGGCTTCAGATTCCGTGGAACAAAGAATCGATTCATCAATTGATAAGATCATGGATAAAACAAGCGAATCGATATCAAATGAAATTAGTGATGTCGGGGATAAAGTAAGCAATGAGATTTCCGATGTCAAAGAATCTTCTCAAAAATTAATTAAAGAAGAAGTTTCCAATTTTAATCCTATAGAAGCCATTCAAAATATTTTTACTGGTAGTTCGAATTCAGGTTCAACTAATCCCCCATCAACCAACAATGTTTCAACCCAAAACACTATTAGAATTCCACCTGATACGCTTTCTTTATCCACCAAACAACAATCTGACGATAATATTTTTATTCAATATGTTGATACAAGCGGCAAAACAAAAAGTGTTAACGTGGTTATTAGAACTGCAGACAAAGAAATCTTTTCTGGAACATTTTACACTTCGATGTTTGACACAAATGTGAATGACTCGATAGGTGTTCCATACTATGTGGATATGGTTGTTGAACATGAAGATTATGGGACTGTCACTTCATCAGTTTATAATCCTGGGGATTCCTCTGATACCAAAATTAACGGTATATTTTCTCAATCATAATTTATTTTAAATAATGAAACCAGTTTTGGTAATGTTTCTGCACCAGTTTTTCTGATTATCTCATTCATTTCTTCTGGCATCTCAGTATTTTCTGGATTTATTTCAATTAATGTCGCATTATTTCGTCTGGCATAAAGTGGCAGTGTATTTGCTGGAGACACTACAAGTGATGTACCTGCTATTATCATCAAATCACACTGACTTGCAAAATCTATGGCATTTTGCCATACATCTTGAGGTAATGGTTCTCCAAACCATACAACATCAGGTCTAAGCGTATTTCCACACCTGCAAAGAGGCGGCAAGCTGGAAATTTCTGCCAAAATTTCTTCCTTATAGTTACAAACAGAACATTTGATTTTTACGATGCTGCCATGCAGCTCCAATACCTTTGAACTTCCAGATTTTTGATGTAATCCGTCAATATTTTGCGTTAGAACCGTGACTTGAGCATATTTTTCCAGTTCTGCAATCGCTTTATGACCCAGGTTTGGCTGTGCCTGAAAAATATTCTTCCTTCTTTCATTATACCACTCCCATACCATCTTTGGATTATCATAAAATGCATCTATTGTGGCTAATTCCATTGCATCATGATTTTTCCATAACCCATCATTTCCTCGAAATGTAGGAATTCCGCTTTCTTGTGAAATTCCAGCTCCTGTTACAAAAACAATTTTTTTATAATTCTTGATGTGATCTTTAATCGAATCAAACATATTATTTGATTTCTATTTCTAAAAGGTCTTTAGCTGTTATCACTGAACCGTGAATTTCTTGCGCCTCTTTCAAATGCCCTTCTTCGTCTTTGTACCTGGCTGAAAAATGCGTTAAAATTAAATTTTTTACTCTGGCATTTTTCCCCAACGTTGCAGCCTGTTTTGCAGTAGAATGGCATGTGTCTCGAGCCCTATCCTTTTCTTCATCTAAAAATGTCGAATCAAATACCAGATAATCACAATTCTCAAAAAATTTTTCTAATTCTGTAGTTGGCATTGTATCGCCAGAAATTCCAATTTTTTTACCTGGACGCTTTTCTCCTAATACTTGATCTGGCTTTATTGTTTTATTGTTGATTGTAATATCATGGCCTTTTTGCAAATCGCTCCATAGTTTTCCTTCAGGAATTCCTAGCTGTTTAGCTTTTTCAAGATTGAATCGTCCAGGTTTGTCTTTTTCTTCAAACAAATATGAGAAAGCGGTTACTGAATGATTTGCTTTGCAGACACGAACAGAAAATTTTTTATCCTCGAATATTCTTCCTTCCTTGATAATAGTTATTAAAACGGGAAATGATAGTCCAAAATTTAGCACTTTGATGTTTGCTCCGATAAATTCTTCAATTCCGTTTGGTCCAAAAATTTCTAATGTTTCGGTTCTATTTTGCATAGACATTGTTTGTAACAATCCTAAAATTCCCACACAATGATCTCCGTGCATATGCGTGACAAACAATTTCATTTTTTTATTCCATCCTAAACCAGATTTCATAAATGATATTTGAGAAGACTCTCCCGCATCAAACATTAAGATCTCGCCGTCTCTTTCTAAACAAATACACGACAGTCCTCTATTTTCAGTGGGCTGGGCAGCTGATGTTCCTAAGAATACGAGTTTCATTTTATCAGAATTGTTCTTGTCAAGCTTTTATGCCTATAGATATGATATTTTTTCAATCCACTTAATTTTGAGTCAAAATCCATCTCCTTTTTGTACATTATTGCCACTCTTTTTCGTTTGGGCAGGATTGAGAAAAATTTTTTCAGTATTTCTTGAGGTGTTCCTGATGTTTTTGAGGCTGTCCCATATGGCAAATCAGTGACAATTCCATCAAATTTATCGGATATTTTTGACAATTCTTGGAATTCCGAGTTTAAAATTTCTGAATGATAGTTATTTGCCTTGAGATTTTCTTTAGCAATTTTACACATTTTTTCATCAAAATCCAACCCAATTCCGTGAATCCCCATCGATTCTGCTTCAAGTAGCGTAGTACCCGTTCCACAAAATGGATCACACACGGTCTCTCCCTTTTTCATTCCAATCAGATTTATCATTACCCTGGTTAGCTTCCAATCCAATTCGTGAGGATATTTCTTGATCTTCATCGGTCTTACTTGCTCTTTAACTCGTTTTGAAAACCCAAAAAAGTTTTCATTATTTGTAAAAATTAGATATACTGTAATGTCTGGGTTTTCCAATTTAACTTTTGCATGAGAGAATTTTGATATCATATCTCCCATAGAACTTTCTAGTTCAGGAATGTTAAATTGATTTGATGATAAATTGACAACCCTGCAGACAAAAGATTTTGCATTTTTCAAAACTCCTACATTTTCTTCATCTAGAAATAACCCTGACATTTTTCGTAAAATTTGGCCAGAAGTTTTTACAAATGTGGCACGTTTTGCTATTTCATTCCCGTTTGTTTTTGATTGAACAATCACTAAATTAGAGATTATTTTAATTTTAGAAAACCTGTCATGCATTTTTGCAATTGCAGTGATTTCATCTGTTGCAAGTTCCAGATAGTCTTTAGATAAAACAAAAAAACTTTCCGGCATGATCAAATTGCCTTTGCAATAGCATTAGATATATCTACAATTGATGTTTTTCCAGGAATTGTGTTTGCACTGACAATTTTTGTAACACCAGCTTTTTTGATTCTTTTTTCAGCATCGTTAATTAAAAGCGCATGAGTACATGCAACATAGACTTTTTTACATTTTTGCTTTTTGAGAAACTGCGTAGCCTTGACAATACTTCCTCCAGTACTGATCATATCATCAACTAAAACCAAGTCTCTATTTGCTACATTGATATTCTTTGTTTTTATCTGAACTTTTCCTGTTTTTCTATCCCTTGTTTTCTCTAAAGCAATGTATTCTGAACCTAGCTCTTTCGCAAATTCTTTAGCTCTTTCTTTCCCTCCTTGATCTGGTGACACAACGAGAGGATTTTTCAGGCTCAATTTCTTGATATATTGTACAAGTTCAGGAATTGCTGATACGTTCTTTGTTTTTATTGCAAAATGCTTGAAACCCATCGTGCTGTGAATATCAACAGCTATAATTTTTGATGCACCGGCACCTTTGAATAATTTTCCGAGTACTTTCATTGTTATGATTTCTCCTGGTAAAAATTCCCTGTCCTGTCTTGCATATCCCATATATGGAATTACGGCAATTACTTCAGAGGAAGTTTCTTTTGCTTTTGAAATTAGCGATAATGCCTGAATTAGATTTGTATCAACTGGAGGATAAATTGATTGCACGACAATCGCCCGTTCTTTTGATATTTCTCCATTCAGTGTTATCTTACTTTCACCATCCTCAAATATTCTGACTTCTGATCTTACAAGATTTGCCTTTATTTTTTTGGATAGCTTTTTTGCTAAATCTTCAGAAGATTTACCTGCAATTACTGACAATTTATTCAACAAGAAAATATGAATTAATGGGATTCTTAAGTTTTGAGAAGATCACTCACTTTCGCCACTACCATGACCAATATCACCAATACCGTATTTGTCAATTACCTCGTTTCTCTGCTCATTGAATTTAGCAATCTCCTCTTTTTCACGTTTTTCATCTCCTTGGTATACCGTTCTAATTGGCCATGGAATTCTGACATCGTATCTTTTGAATTCTTCGTACATGATCATTCTCATATCCGTTTTAGTTTTGAATTGGGCACCATAATCTTTAACAAAAAGCCATAATGAAAAATCCAGCGCAGAATCATTAAACTTGTTGAATCTGACAACTGGCTGATTAATTTCAACATGAATATCTTTGTCACATCCGCAACTTGGTTTATTTTTTTCTAAGTATGGACATTTTAATTGTACAACGAGGTGTCTGCCTTTATCATCCGTTACTTCCTTCATTGCACGCTTTCCAATTTTTACTAGAATAGCTGAAACTTGTTTGGGATCATTAAGATAGGATACCCCTACTTCCACAATTGCAGGCACCATCTTGATCTCTTTGGAGTAATTGATTATCTGGGCACTCACCAATTGCCTTGTTGGAATTACTGCAACTGATTCATGCAGTGCATCTCGAATGTATGTGACTCTAGGGGTTATCTTGTGTACATATCCATTATATCCGGTATCGAGCTTTACACGCTCGCCCTCAGCAAATATCTTGTCTTTTCGAATTAGAATATATGCGAAATAATTCTGCATTGTTTCTTGTAATGCTAATCCAATTCCAATGGCTAAACCTCCTGTGGCAGTTGCAAGTACAATCAGATCAACTCCCCACCAGCTAACAATGCCAATTATTACAGCTCCGAAAATCCCCAAAGGCAAAATTTGAGAAATTGACTTTGGAAGATTTTTCCTTTTTCTAGCTGCATATCCGGGTGGTCTTGCACCTGGAATTACTGTGTCAAAGCTGGATAGTCTTTTTTCCTCTCTCCATGTATCAATGGGGTAAATTTCTTCTAGTTCTTGCCCTGTTCTGAGTTTTTTTCCTGATTGATTATTGCCAGAGACGCATTTTTCAAAATAATCGACATACTTTACCCTTTCAGATTTTTTCCACTCTTCAAACGGCTCTTTGACTAATTGTTCATAACTGCCGATAGGTAACCCTTTAGTTGTTCTAAATGCTTCAAGCAAACGTCTTCCTTCTTCAGTTTTTAAATTATTTTGGAACTCTTCATCTGAAATATCTTCTGGTGTATTTTGCGGTGGAACCCATTTGAATAATTTATGGAATAACCCCTCTTTATCGTCTGTAAACCCTCTCATCTCTTTCCACATCTCATAATCTTCTTTTTCCAGACTAGTTTTCTGACGTTTTGTTAGAATTATTGGTATTAGATGAGCA
>JAQBHN010000040.1:0-14684 GCA_032127635.1 Nitrososphaerota archaeon | reverse complement strand
TTTAGCTGGGAGAGCTTGGTGGAATTGCGGTTGCATGTTGCATCTAGGCACAAGTGTCCCACCCCCCCGCCAAATGCCTCATTTTGAAAATTTCACAACATGGCTAAACCCTGTATTTTTCAGGGGGAGTTTAGCGCCTAGGCTTGTTTTTGCAGAATTGCTCATTTTAGGACATTGTCTGAAATTGACGTAATCCAATCAAAAATTTGTAAAAATATGCTGGATGTTAACATTCTAAATTCGTCAAAGATGTTGTTTGTGGATGCAAACGTTTCATTGATTGCAGATTCGTCGATTTGTAAAGCGTACTCTTTCATCCCTTATTTTGGACCCATTCGGATTTTACTCTGTGTATGCACTATTGGACACACATTTTATGTCAAATAAGGGGGGTATGTGGGGTGTAGTTTCCGTGAAAGAGGCCTTTTGGGGATTTTTTTGCTGTTTCATCGCCCTTTATTGCTTCAGTTCCTTCTGAACTGTCTTTACGATGAAGTGCACTGCTAGGGCCAGTCCTACGACTTTGAAGAGATTATTCATGTGGCTGTACCTCGTTATTGTCATATGTCTCCAGAATTTCATCTATCATCTTGATTATGTTCAATTCTGAATCACCTCGAACTGCGCGCTTTTATTTTCCAGTCTTAGTTTGTTAACTGTGATGTTGACGCTGATTTCAAAGTCCCTTGTCTTGTGTCTGAATAGGACGTTGAAGATGTTCATTTCAAAAACACCACCAAAGTTGCGATTGTTGTCAGGACAAAGACCTTGTTTTTCGATGCCTTGAGTTTGAGGATTTGGCTTTCTATAAAATTGCCTTTCTGTTCAAATTTTAAAAATCTGGTTTTCATACTATGCAATGGCCAGTTTTTGATATAAGGTCCGCGTAGAACTGATAAATCGTCTATTTTTTTAAAACGTTTTCAGCAAAAATCTGGATGTTTTGTCATATTTCTCAGACACGCTGTCTATTGCGTCAAGCATTGTCTGCTGGTTTATGTTTTCTTTGTCGTCCATAACCACATAGACGCCGACTTTTTGTTTCCCGTCCTCTGTGATCATTTTGTTGATTACCTGTATGGAGTTGCAAAAATCGTTCACTTTGTTCTCAAACCTCTCTTTTTCTTCTGCACTAAATCCCAAATATCTTGCAATCTGGCTGTTCTTCATTTCAACTTTGGCGCCAATTACTAGAATTCCTGGCTGTCCTTTTGGTTCAAACACGTCGACTGGAATTCCGTACCGTCCTGCGTGTTTTACTAGAATTTGAAAACTATTTTCAGGATTCTTTACTTGTTCTGACTTGAGCCCTTCGTGAATTATCCATCTCTCTACATTGTCTCTCATCCTGGACACGCTCATGGAAAATCTTTCAAATTGGTTCTATATGATTCTAAATCCTGATGATTGCCGTGCTAAATTTATAATGTTTCTAAATTCGAGTTTAGAAATAACCGTTATCTTTACCAGGAAAACAAGCGGCCGCGGGTCAGACGTTCACATTAAAGCCTGAATCTGAGCCTGGAACGGATGGCGCAATCAAAATATTTAGAATGATTCCGAAAATCATAAACGCGATTCCAATGTACAGGCAATTTTTTGCCTTGGGCGGGTCATCTCTCCGTAAAATAAAAAATGCAATTATCCCTCCAATCACTCCAAAGAAAATTGGTAGCAAAAACCAAGCATTGCTCCTGGGTTTTTCTGGATATGACATGATGGCTCGCTCTATTTTGCAACAATTGCTTTTTTCTGCAACTGCGTGATTTCAATCTCCACTGTCTCCAAAGGATCGTCGACTTGATTGCGTCTAATTGAGAACATTTTTGGCTTTTCAAAGTCTTCTGTGCAATCTGGGCATGCGTAAACTAGCACTCTGTGTTCGTTGGGGGCTTTGGGATTTGACAATCTTGGATAATACACCAATCTTGCTCCGCAATCAACACAATATCTGTTGGCCCTTCTAGTTCTGACCAATGTAAACCCCCTGCATCATTCTAAGTATGCGATCATCTATTAGATCTATATTGTCTAATAGAGTAAACCAATTGCTAACAACCGATCAATGTTTCTATATTCGAGTTTAGAAACATAGTGAATTGCTATCCTATATTGACGCATCATTGCAAAAATAAAATATTTCAAAACCTGCGTTTAGAAAGCAGAGCGCCTCCCACCAGACTTGAACTGGTGACCAACCGGTTAACAGCCGGTTGCTCTACCACGCTGAGCTAGGGAGGCACACATCTGAGTACCTTGGCAAAAGTGATTTAATCTTTGCGACTAAGCATAAATCACTAAAATTGGAAAGCCTTTAGTTGAATTTGGCAAAAAATTCTTTGATTTCTTTTGCATGACTTTCAACCAATTCGATAATTTCCAGGTGCTCATCAGCTGTCGGCTCTCTCTGGTGCACGATTTGAAACGCACTAAGTGCAGAACCCACCATTTCGCCGACAAAAAACCCGCACAAAAAATCACCGACGTTCTCACACTCCCACGTGTCTCCGATTCTTGGAGACACTCCTGCAGATTTGTACAGTTCTAATGTCTGTTCTATTAAATCGGTTGTCTGTTTTGAAAATTCAGGATCAAGGGTCATTTGTTAAATCGGGTTTTTATTTTTCTATGCCTTTGTTCTTTTCAAATCCGTAGATGCCGTCAAGGAAAACCCTGTGATCTTTGTTTTTTACTTTGGATTTTTGTTCAATGTTAGCTGCGGTCTGAGTTACGTCAGTCCACACTTCCCCTGTGACGATTACGTCTTCTCCTTTTGGAGTGACCTTGGTGTTGCCGACAATGTTTGTTATTCTTGGCGCACGTTCACCTTGAAAGTTTTCAATTATGACTTTTTTCCCGTCAACCTTTACTGTGATTGGAAAGTGTGAAAACACTATTTTCATTTTGATTGTGTATCCAGTTATCAGACCTTCGCAGATGTTTCTGATGATTGATCTTGCGGTGTGCAATATTGCATAGTCTTCCTTCTTGGATTCTATTGATGTCAGGAGGATCTTGCTGCCCTCTATCTTGATCTCTACTGGGATTAATCTGAAGCTTTTGTGGGTTTTGCCTAGGGGTCCTGCAAAGTGTAACATGTGCTTGTTTAGTGACACTGTGACTCCTTCAGGTATGACTACCTCGTCTTTGAATTTTTCAATTTGTTTAGTAGACATAGCCGATTAAAAATCCTCCAATTCCTTTCTGTACTGCTTCATGATGGGACATTACTCCCTGGTTGGTTGTAACCAGAAGCATTCCCCTGTTATATGATGGCAGATACTGCTGTTCCCAGCTGTTGTATTCGTCCGTTTTTACTTTGAATCTTGGGGATATTGCCCCACATTTTGTTATTTTTGCTAACAGCTTAATTTTGAATTTTCCGCCTCTTTTATCGTCAATATGCTCAAACTCACCGATGTAGCCGTCTTTTTGAAGTGCTTTTAGAACTTCTACGCCCAGTTTTGATGTTGGAAGTATGAGACAGTCGGATTTTCTTCTAGCTTCGTTATTGTAAAGTGTGACAAATAGATTTGCTAAGATGTTTGTTGCTGGCATGCTATCTCACTTGTTTTTCCTGAACCCTAAAGATGTTGCTACTTCCCTGAAGCACCGTCTGCATAACATTAAATCATATTTTTGAATTACTGCCGTATAATCCCCGCATCTTTTACACCATCTGGAACCCCTGCCAAAGTTGTGCACTTTTCTTCCAGTTGCTTCGTATGATCTGTCTTTCATTATACCACAGTTGCTCCAAATTCTTTTGCAATATAGTCTTGTGCTTCTTTACTTTTGATAATGTGACCTTTTCCAACTTTTGCTTTGTGCTTACTTCGTGTTCTAACCCCGTACCCTGGTCTGGTCAGCGTGATTGAAATTCCCAATCCTAAAATTCCAACCTGGGGATCATATTTTACTCCCGGTATGTCTATGTGTTCGTTAATTCCAAATGAAAAGTTTCCAAAATTGTCAAATGATTTGCCATTTACCTTGTTGCCTTTTGATTCCAGCAATCTTTTGAATAATGATGTTGCGTCATCTCCGCGAATTGTCACTGCTACGCCGATTGGTTCCCCTTTTCTGACTCCCCAATCTCTGTGTGCTTCTTTTGCATTACGTGTGGAAGGTTTTTTTCCGGAGATTTGCTCTAGTGCTATTTTTGCGATGTTTATTACGTCGCCAGATTTTCCTAAACCCATGTTTAGTACAATTTTCTCTAAGGAGATTTTCTTCATTGGGGATTCTGTTGTTTGAGACATATGATCACTTTAATTGAATTATTGGCTCCTCTTTTCCAATTGGCATAATGATATCTGCAGGTATTTCGATTTTCCTGTCTCTTAATGTAACGATGACTCTTTTTGGGAGGATGAATGTTCCTTCTTCGACTGTTTCGATTTTTCCAATTTGACCCGCGTTACTTCCTCGTGTAACCAGTCCCTGGCAACCTGCCTCTAATTTGATTACCTCGAGAATTTTTACTTCTGGAATTTGAATCAGACAAGTGTCCCCGATGTTTACTTTGGCATCTGAAATTAATGAACGGCCGTCATGGAATCCGATCTGTAATTTTCCTTTGTTGATTGTGGTTTTAGTGGTAACTCTGACAAGTTTTTTGGATTTTTCTGATTCTTTGATTTTAATTGGCTGCAGTAACTTGTTTTCAGTTGGAACTAGGCGATAAATTTCTGAAACATCTGCCAACTCGACAACATCCATTAATCCGATTGCATGGTGAAGTGATTTTCTTACCACTCCGTCAATCTTTACTCTTCCGGAGTAAATTGAAGCTTTTGCTTCTCTTAGGGTGGATACAATGTTCAACACGTCTCTGAGAAATACTGCAGTTGGTACTGATAATTCCTTTTTGTGTGGACCTGGTTTTACTGTGATTACGAATCTCTTGGCTTTTCTGGCAATTCCCCAGAATTGTGGGGCCATTTGGCGTTTGAGTTTTTTACTGCCTGCAATACTTACCATTATTTCTCATTTCCTTCTTTTTTGGCCTTTTCCGCCCCTTTTGTTTCTTTAATGACCTCTTTGACGGGCTCTGGTTTTGTTTCTGTTTTTACTTTCTCTACTTTTGGCTGTTTTCTAGGATCTTTCCCTTCAAGTTTTGCAATTCTCCATTTGTCTTCTGTGTTGAGTGAAGTCACTACAAGATTGGATGTGTGGATGTAAACGTCAAATTTGTCCCCTTTGGTTTTTTCTTTCTTTACCCCTTCAATTGCAACACTGCTTTTTGGAATTGATATTTTGGATACTTTGCCGTCAACCCCTTTGAATTCACCTCTTACTATTCTGACGCTGTCTCCTTCACTGACTCTTACGCTTCTTTTGCCGTATTTTTTATGAAGTTCTTTGGAGAGAGCACTTCCAAGTTGTTTGCTTTTAGTTTGATATGTTGCCTGATAAATCATCAGATTGCGCATTTTAGTTGGTTTCATTTTGTTATACCACCATTGATGCCAAGTTAGCTACTCTTGGCCATTTCTCTGTAGCTTCTGCTGCTACTGGTCCTTTGATGTCTGTTCCTTTAGTTTCTCCTTCTGGGGTGATAAGCACTGCTGCGTTATCTTCAAAACAAACTCTTACGCCGTTTAATCTGCGAACTGCATATTTTTGCCTAATAATTACTGCGCCATAAACCTGCTTTCTTAACTCTGCAGGGCCTTTCTTGACTACTACGTTGCAAAAGTCGCCAACAGACGCTGATGCGTATCTTCTTGATCTTGTGTGGTGTCTTGGAACGTTGATTATTTCTAAAATTTTAGCGCCAGAGTTATCTGCACAAACAATGTTTGCTCCGACTGGGAGTACTTTGGTGACTCTTGGTCTGAACTCTTTTACGCCTTTACCTGCTTGCTTTGCCATTATGCTTTAACCTCCACAACAACATATGATACTGATTTTGAGATTGGTCTGCATTCTGCAGTTAAGACGTGATCTCCTGTTTCAACATCCATACAGCCTGGAACGTGTGCGTGAATGGTACTTGTGCCCCTGGCATATCTTTTATATTTGCTAAAGTAAATTGGTGAATCTTTTTCTAATGTGATTGTCTTTCTTGCTTTACTTCCTGTTACTTTACCGTCGAATAATTTTCCTCTGATTGACAGACCTCCGTGGAACGGACAGTGTTTGTCCTCGCATTCTCTAGTTGGCTCTTTTACCTTTAATCCTATGTTGTGAGTCATGCTTTTCCTCCGATTCTGTCAAACGGTCTTTTTGCTATCTTGCTGCCTTCTACCACTACATCTTTTCCACCAATTGAGAACTTCCAACTGTTGGTTGACTTTGCAATTGATTTTGATCCGTTTTCTGTGTTTATTGTGAACATTGATTTTGTTTCATTGATGATTCTTCCATTTAATCCTATTACTTGCGGATTGGTGGACTGCGTGATCTCTGTATTTAAGCCTATGAATTCATGTGACGTTATGTTGTCTGCGGTAATCATTTCTCTCTCCTCATCTCGTTCAATCTGGTGAGCATTCTTGCAATGTCGTGGCGTATTGGTTTTAGTTTCCCACTTTCTTTTCTTAAGGTTCCCTTTGATCCGTCAATTCTAAGTTTGGCTAGCTCACTGCGTGATTCTTGAACTTTGCTTTTTAGATCTTTTTCGTTAAGCTGTCTTATTGTCTTCATGCTGAGTCTGGTCATTTCAATTTGGACTCCTCTTCTTCTAGCGTTTCAAGCGTTTTCATCTTCTCTGATTCGATTTCGATTACTGCCGACTCGGATTCCGCATTGTCTTTCTTGCCTTCCACTTTGATTACTTCCACTTTGTTATCGCCAATCAGTATTTCTTCCACTTTGACTGCTGGCTTGCTATCTTGTTTTCCTTTCTTTGTTTTATCTGTCCTCATCTCGAATTCTGGAATGAGTTTTTCTTTTTTTGCAATTCTAATTCTGACTCCGATTAACCCCATCGCTGTTTTTACATGTGCAATATCTTCATCCACTATCATTTCTGCGTGATGACCTGCTCTTGGCAATATCCCCTGGGTATGTTTTTCAAATGCCGAACGGTCGCCCCTAAGTTTGCCTGAAATTGTAATTTGTACTCCCATTGCTCCGCCCTCCATTATTTGTTTCAGCGTCCACATGGTTGCCCTTCTGAATGCTGTTCCTCTCTCCAAATGCGATGCCATTCTATTACACATTACACTTGGTGAGAGTTCTGGTTTCTCAATTTCAACCACTGAAATTTGTGGGTTTTTTAATCCAAAGTCTAGTGCAAGTTTATCAGTCAGCGCCCTAATGCCGGAACCTTTTCTACCTATTACGATTCCAGGTCTTGTTACGTGCAATGCAACTCTGGTTCCCACCGGTGTTTTTGAAATTTCAGCGTGTGAGAAGCCTGCGTCTTTGATTGCTTCCCTGAGATAGTCTTTGAGCAGCATCATGTTGTAGTTGTCTTTAATTACATTTTTTACCGCTGACATTTCTAAATCTCCTTTGCCACCAATTCTACATGAGTCAATACGTTGTTCTTTGGAGTTGCTCTTCCCATTGCTCTTGGGGTGAATCTTTTTACAATTACTCCTTTGTGAACAGTCGCGTTTACAATTCTTAATCTATCCAAATCCATTCCCTTGTATTCTGCGTTTGATTCTAAATTGTCCAGAACTTTGATGAACTCCTTTGCAGTTTTTTGTGGATATCGTCCGGACATTACTCCTGGGTCTGATCTGTGTGCCACTTGATTTTTAAATCTTCCAAATGGAACTGCTCTTTTTTTGGCAATTACTGCGATGAGGTAGTCTCTTGCTTTTTCAATTGATAATCCTTTGATTGACACTGCAACTTCACGTGCATGTTTGTGGGAGATGTCTTTTTCTCTTAATGAAGCACGTACGTGTCTCGTTGGGTCGTAGTTTTGGAAAGCGTAATCGAATCTACCCATAATAATCACTTTAATGGCACGTAGAGGCTGGATCTTGATGCGCCGACACCCGGGGCACCATGTGAAACCTTCTTGTTCGTTATTACATATTCTCCCAAATAATGTCCAATCATTTCAGTTGCTATTGCCACTGGTCGGAACTCTTTTCCGGAGAATGTGTTTACTGTAACTCCTACCATGTATGGCAGAACTATCAAATCCCTGACGTGGGTTTTGATAGGGTTTTTTAATTTGCCTGCTTTTGCAGCCTTGATCTCTTCGATTAATTTTCTTTTTCCGTCAGTGATCCCTCTGGTAAGTGATCTTCTCTGTCTGGAATTAAACAACAAAAATAATTTTTCTAGCGATAAGCTATCTAGTTCCTCTTTTGGAATGCCTCTGTATAAAAATTCTTTAACCATCTCTATTCTCCTCTGTTAGTATTCTTCGAGTTCTATGGTCCATATTATAGCATTCCTATCTTGGTTGCCAAATCCCTGGCTTTTTCGGTACTTTCAAACTGAACAAATGCTTTTTTGCCGTAAATTGTTCTTGCAGTGTTTACTTTTTTGACTTTTTGATTGTAAAGTGTAGTTACAGCTTCTGAAATTTCTGATTTGTTTGCAGATATCTCTACTATGAAACAAATTTTACTTTCATTCTCAACCATTGCAAAGGTTTTTTCCGTAATGTACGGCTTGATGATTATTTTCATTGCTTGATCTACGTTCATTGTGTTTTCACCATTAATTCTAGATGCGTTGATTTTATTTTTCCAATCTCCTCTATTGCGGATTTGGAATACACGGTTAATCTAATTGCGTCAGAACCTGGGGCTAGATCTAACACGCTCAAGTCTTTAACATTTCTTACTTCTACGCCTGGTATTGCCCCTGTTGCTTGCAGAAGGTTTGACGAATTTACAGTTACAAACAAAACACTCTTTCCCACTTTCTTACTTCTGCCTCTTAGCCTTGATTGTCCAGAACGTGGCTTTCTTGCGTTTAATCTTTCTACATCTTGTGTTAATTTCAATGCGTCTAGGACTTTGGTAATCTCGCTTGTTTTGGCAATGGATTCAATGTCGTCTGAGACTATGATTGGGAACGATTCTATGCCTTGTACTTTGTGACCCCTTGATTCGACGAGATCCTTTGACGCTGTTGCTGCAATTGCAGAACATAATGCCAGTTTGTTCTCTTTTTTGTTTAACTTCTTGTAGATTACCTTGTCGACAATCGGTGGATGTGCTTGTCTGCCGCCTCTGGTGGATGCCACTTCTGCACCCTGTCCCTGTCGTCCACCGCCTCCACCTGTCATTCTTGCAACCCTGGAGACGCCTTGACCAGTTGGAGGGTTGTTTGAATCTGCAACTACGTCCATACCTGCATTTGGTTTTCTTCCCTGTCTTTGGAATTTGTGGGATGTTAAATTGGTGCAAGCCTTGTGAATTAACTCCCTTCTGAACGGAGTTGAGAAAATTATTGGCAGTTCTATTTCTGAATCTTTTGTTCCGGTGGTTGTGTAGGTTGCTGTCTTCATTAGATAACTACCTCCAAAATGTTTGGTTTGATAACTTTGTCAGGTGCATTTCTAATCTGACTTCTTAGTTTGATTAATCTTTTGTATGTTCCTGGGACCGAACCTTTTAGAATGATAAAGTCTCCTTTAACTAGACCAAAGTGTTTGTATCCGCCATCGGGGTTGATTTTAATTTTATCCGATTCAGTATTTCCCATAACCATGATTCTTTTGTCGTATTCTACTCTTTGATGGAATCCTGTCTGTCCTGCTCTTGGAACTGTATACATGACGCTTTGTGGTGAAATTGGGCCTAATGAACCAACTTCTCTGACTGTTTTTCTTGATTTGTGCTGTTTAGTTTTAACGCCCCATCTTCTCATGACTCCTTGCCATCCGTGACCCTTTGTAATTGCTGCAACATCAACAGTTGCACCTGTTTCAAAAATTTGATCAATCTTGATTTCTTTTCCTAGTAATTCTTTAACGTGTGCAAATTGCTTTTTGATGTCTCCTCCGCTGACCATTGCTTCAAAAATATACGGTTTCTTCATTTCTAATCCTGCGGCTCTTGGGGAAACTGCGACAATTGCAAAAATTTCTTTAATCTTTTTTAATCTTGATTCTGCGTTTTCAATTGAACCTGCAATGTTTTTAATTGAGATTTCCTTCGAAATGTTTTTTGGAATGTCTTCGGCATAGACATCAAACTCTGCGTGTTTTCCGTCATGATCTTTTGAATATCCTCTAATTCCTAAAATTAAAACTGGTGGGGTAACTAACACTGTGCCTAAACTAACTAGCTGTTTTCCTGCATTGGGCACTTTGTCACGATCATCAATGCTGACTATTTGCACACATCCTGCCTTGAACCCGCAGTGAGCTAAAATTTTTGGTTCGTCTGTTGCTGATCGTGTTGGCCATGCTCTGATTCTTGCTTCCATGCTTTTTGCACGTACTCTACGTGAGTATGCAAGACTTCCTCTACGTGGTTGATGTCGCTTTCGGGCTCCCATGACTAAAACGCATCATCGAAATCCCTCTATTAAACCATGTGAGGTATCGTTAACCACTAAAAAAATTCAGGTTAACCAACTGCGACTAATTTGTCACGGTAAAAACAATTCTGACGCTGAATTCCAGATTGTAATTCCGCCTATTAATATCCCGAAAATGCCTAAGCCGATGGCAAATAGCAGGAAGTTTTTTCGTTCTGCCATGTTATGACGACGTACTTTGAGCGTTAAGTATCGCCAATGTTCCAAGCAGTGCTTCCTCAAGACGCACTGTTTCGGTCGCTTGATTTGGAAAAAAGTTCAATGACTTTGCATTTTGGACCTTGTTCATCCTGCCTCCTATTATCTCATGCACTCCTCTTTCAGGAGATCCAAACACGACAAGTGTCGGTTCGTCTGATTTTGTATATTTTGACAACTGTTCACTCGAAACCGGTTTGCCTTTTCTTGATGTTATGATGATGTTCCCTTTCCATTCGGACAGTACGGAAAATAAGTTTGCTCTTTCTTTTACCGAATATCCCCAATAAGTTGGAATTTGGCTTTTATCAATATCTTTAACTGACAATCTTGGATATCCCTCCTTGAATCTGACTGTCACTCTTTTCCCGTTTGAAGTGTCCCCGTAATACTGGATTAGTTGATTTATTCCGACGTCGACAAACTTTTTCCCTTTCTGACTTACCACGATTCCTTCTCTGATGTCTCCTGCCATGATTTTTTTAGCATTAACTGGTGTGTTGTGGCTTGGAATTTTTAACGGGTGCAGCACTCCTGAAAATTTCAAGTCATTCATTATTGGAAACAACCTTCTTCTCAAAAATTGTGGTGTTTCTAAATATTTTAGAATCATTACCATAAACCCTCCCTCTGACTTGTTGGTTCCTTCTTGATAGACGTAGATTGTATCAATTTTAAAAATTGCACAAGCTCTAGCTAGTACGGAAATTTTTCTAGTTTTATCGATTTTTAGTGATTCATCTGATAGAGCAGACCCGGGAATTGCAACAGATAATTTCAATGTAATTTAATCTCGCAGGCAGTCTAATTAATTATTTTTGTTCGTGTGGGTATTTTGTTTTGGCGTCATTTGCATACTTTGTGATTTGCTCTTCTGAAACTAATTCGTATAATCCTGTCTCTTTTTTGATACGTGCCATTCTGATGTGGCTTGTCCCCTCCTTGTCTTCACTTGAAAGATATATCCCTGCAGTGGCCAGTGTTGCAGCATCATCAAGTGAAAGATCTTTTTTGTATGTTTTCTCCAAAAAGTCTGTTACTTGTTCAGAGCCTGAACCGATTGCTATTGCGTCATATGAGATGTATGTTCCACTTGGATCAGTAAGAAACAATTCAGGTTTGTTGTTTACAACTCCGCCGAGAATAAGTGCAACGCCGTAAGGTCTTACACCTGCATACTGTGTATATTGTTGACATTGATCAGCTAAATGTTTTGCAATTGTTTCAACTTCTACCGGTTCATCATAAACCATCTTGTTACTTTGTGAAAAGAATCTTGCATTGTCTACTTGACTTCTTGCATCTGGAATGTACCCTGCCGCTGCGACTCCTACATGATCATCGATCTGGAAAATCTTTTGAGCTGTGCTTGAAATTTGTAATTTTCTTGGCTTCTCCTCTACTGCGATGATGATTCCATCTTTGCATTTTATCCCGACAGCTATCGTTCCTCTTCTTACGGTTTCAATGGCGTATTCCACTTGGTACAGTCTACCATCAGGTGAGAATACTGTGATTGCTCTGTCGTAACCTTGTTGTGCTGGAAGCATTTGATTGCAATGCTTTGATTATACAATTTAAACCATGCCAACAATTGAGAGCAATTGCTACTTTGATCGGAGCCTGATTCGATGATGAATCATTGCAAATCAAACCTTAATTTGAAACTTGAATTATGATGGATTTGTGAAGTTTGAAATAGAATTTACGGGACATGAGAATATCCGCTCTAACCATCAGATGACCTTGGAGATTACTAAAGAATCTCATTTAACCCCCAGGGGCGATTGCATTATCGGCGTTAATGCAAAATCCGGCTGCGCTGATTTACCTGAAGAATTAAAAAATAAGCTGAAAACCCCTGATTCTAAAGTATATTTTTCAATTAAGGTTGGGGATGAAGAGTTTGTAATGGAGGGAAAAGGACACCCTGATCTTATTTTGAGCCACGCTGAGGACATTGTTATTCGAAAAAGTGATTTTATTTGCCCGCGAACATTGGCAATTAAGTGTGACAAGGCCTCTGATTTGTTACCTAGAAGCATGGTGACCCTGCTACAAGATCCAAAATCCATCGGCACATTTACCATTGTTGTCGAATGATGCTGACAATTTTATACCCTGCACTTTCATTTCTACCATGGGCCTTAAAACTAACTTGTTCATCTTAGTGCCGTTGGCAATCTTTGCGGCAATAATTATCGGGTTTGGCATGTTCAACACCATATGTAAAAATTCCAATGTCCCGATAAACTGTTAGATCTGCTGAATTTCTTTACGTAATTTTCTGTTTTAGCTAATTCTGATTTAGCGTGATTTTCTTAAGCCATGACGTTCTAAATTATTCATGATAAAGCATGTCGTTGAGTTACCACTTTCCATAAAACCTACTGATGCAGAACTAAAAAAACTGAAAGAATACTTCAAAGAAATGCCTGTGGCTGAAATTCTTACGGGGCTGAAATTTGCAAAGAACAGATGGTCTGCAAAAGACGCCGGCACCCTAAAAGTGGGTAGAAAAAGCATCGTCCAGAAGGAAGTTCATTCAGTTACATCTGAACAAGCTCAGTGGAGACTAAAAAATTGGAAGATGATGATTGCAAATTATCGCAGACGAGGTTACAGCTACCCGACAATCTCCAGAATTAAAAAAATCTTGATACAAAAAAGTAAAAAGAAATCCAAATAATTTAAAAATTGTTTTTCTATATGAACACGTCTGTTCTTTTCTGAACGATTTGTTGTTTTAACGAATCTGGAACGTCTGGAATTGTAGATTTTGTTTGCCCTGCAATTACGCTGTGTGCTTCTTCTAGAATTGCCAGTGTGTCTGCATTGGTTTCAGGTGCCATGCTCATGCTGTCCCCGATTCCCACTGATGATCCTGACATTACATCGCCTAGAATCTGTGACAGGTCTTGCATTGAAGCGTTTGCCTCTGGCATGATTCCTGTAAGTGATGGACTTAATCCTCTGATGATTGCCATGCATGGACTGAGTGTTACTACGATGTCTCCTAATTCTGAAACTGTGTCCAATCTAAGCTTTACCTGTTCCATGGATAGTTTTGCCCCGCTGACCATGTTTTTCATTTTTCTCACTTGGGTCAATTCCCCTGCATACGCTTGAGCGTAACTGGGTTTGTTATTTCTTTGAGCGTTCACTATTTTTTCAAAAATTATGTCATGTTTTGTCTGTAGTTTTTGATTAATTACGTCTAATTTTGAAATTTGAAATTGTAATTTCTTTTGTGCAAAATCAATTCTGTTTTTTAATGGCTCATCAGGCCTTACTTTGCCCATTATCTTTTGAGATATGTTTTCGCCTTCAGTTTTGTTCCAAGAGTTGCTTATCATATCTTATTTCCTAAATCTAGTTCTTTTTTTTCTTTTAAACAGATTTGTCACTCTGGGTGGTGTCACTGGAGTTACACCAAGTACAGTTACACTATCCAAAGGTGAATGTAAATATTTGAAAGCCCGTGCCCTTTACCCTGATCTCGACTAGGTGTGAAGAACTCGTATCGCTATTGACGATGTTGTACAATCCTGGCTCCTTCACGCGTAGGATGTTGCTGTCTGCAATGTCCGTTCCCGAATATTCTGCTGGCAGCGGTTCTCCGTCTAACAATATTTCTAGTTCTGCATTGTTTTCAGTAACTATGTTTACCTCTTTAGCATTGTATAGAAGTTTGATAGTGCCTGTTTCGGAAACTAGTTCCATGCTGTCATCATGATTCTTCCAATCCCCTATCGGATAGAATTTGTGCAAGTCTACGCTTTCCGGTTCCGAATATGAGATGATTTTTCCAGGCTGAAATCCCTCCTCGCTGCCTAACTGATTTCTGTTTTGTGCAAACTTGTAACCGAAATACAGTTCAGGGGTTCTGAACAATGAATGCTGGAATTCTTCAACGTCTACAAGGGATGACGCCGATGTCATCTGAATTCCTAATCCGTTGGATCTTTCCTCTAATAGTTTTTGAATGACTTTTTCTGTTTCCTGATATCCGCCCT
>JAQBHN010000039.1:0-31945 GCA_032127635.1 Nitrososphaerota archaeon | reverse complement strand
AAACACTTTTTTGCTGTGACCGCCGTAAGATGCTTTGTCAGATTCGTCAAAACATATAGACATTTGTTTCATGTTTAGATTATTTTTTAAAAGAAAAGCGATGAACTTTTTGTAATTTTCAGTGCTAAACCAATCCATGTTTTTTTCTTCACTTATTCCAATCCAAATCTCAATAGAGTTTTGGTACAGGACTTTTTTTCTTAATTCTTCTAACGCCATTTCCTATCAACTAAAAATCTGCCTTTTGCATTTTGGAACCGCATCGTGGGCAAGTGCCGCCTTTGTGTTTGTTGTTGCAAACAAGGCAGACATACTTGATTCCGCTGGAACCGCCTTGTGAGCCAGATCCGAAGAATCCGCCACCGCTTGTTCCAGAATCGCCCCCATAGTTTCCCATACTGCTCATCTGTCTTCTTCTCATAATCATGGGCAGCAAAATGAAAATGGCCATCACCAGTCCGATGCTGATAAACCAGGGCACTCCAAGATACCCAAGCCCTATCTGTAATCCGATACTAAATACCAAAGATGCGCCTAGAAAAAGATAATATTTTTTGAGTTGGGGATTCAATTCAATGAAAGTTTCTTTAAAACGGTTATAAAGTTTCTTCAATTTTCATTCAGGCAGGTCAGTTGTAAAGTTATTCAATTGAAAGCGGAATAGCATTTCCGTTGCTATCCCACGCAAAAATAGAATCATCCTCATACGGGGATTTTACAATCATTGAAACTAGACCAAAAAAATTATGCAAATCAGTTACAGATGGTTCTGCCGAACCACTTGGATGAGAATGCACAATGCCCACATAGCTCATGTCAAAAGGTAAGAAAGAGTGTGGGAATCCTGCAAAAGTGGGCCCTGTCTCGCTAAATGGGGGGATTACAAGTCCGTCTATTTTTATTTCGCCATTTTTGGACTTTCCCTTTAAAATCAGAATCCCTTCGTTCGGATGTTTCATTTGGCAAAATGACAGTATGCTGTCAAGCACTTCCTTTTTCAGTATCACTGAACGCTCGAATTTTTTGTTTTTGAATAGCACAGTATGTATCCAGTTTAGAACTAATTTAGTTTTAACGCGCTAAAATCGTGTATTTTGTGTTTGAGAATTGCCTTAGTTTATCTTGAATTTCCAATACCAATTTGGGAATTTTTGAGTCAATTTCATCGATTTCGCCTTGAAAAGTTTCAGATTTGAGATTAGAGTCATCATTAAGTGAAGTGTATTTTGCAAGATCGGATTCCAGAGAAAGCAGATTTCCAGGCATCAAAGAACCAACATCGTTTTGGATCTGTTCGCATTTTTTATTGTATTCTGACACCTGTCTGATAAATCCGTCCAGGGACTCTTCCGTTTCAGTTATCTGAAAAGATGTCTTTTCCACATCTTTTACAGAAATAGAGCCGGAGACGATGCCCTTTCTAACGTTTTCAAGAATTTGGATTATGGAGTCCCTATTGTTTGCAGAAAGCACGTCAACAGGTTCAGAAACCAGGTTTGATAAAATATTTTTTTGGTCTTTATCCAAAGATGAGGCATATTCATATCGACTCAGCGGGCGAGATATCTTTGTAAATTGTGTGCCGATTTGATTTTTAATCACAGATTTCTGCTCAATAAATTCATCCAGAGTGTTTTTCAAGGCAACGTATTTCTTGTAATTTTCAGAGGACTTTATCTCATCAACAGAGTCACGAAGCGAGGATATTTTTTTGGCAATGGAATTCAGGGCGCCGTTAATTTCGGCAAGTTTTCTAGATGTCTCATTGCGTAAATCGGTCAGATTTTTAATCTGATCCAGGGTTTCACGTATCTCATCTGAAATGGACTTGGCAGAATCAAAATTTTTCAACAGTTGGCTGATTTCAGAATGATTAGAGTTCATTACTGCGAGGTTTTCTTTTAACTGGGATGCATATTTTTTGGCAAAAATGTGTATGACTCTGGTTTGCCGCCCTAAAACATCGCCCGCTTTTTTCAGAATCAGATTCAGCATGGAGTTTAATTTTTCAGCGTCGTCAAGTGAAGAGATTTTTGGCAAAGAAACAACATCCTTTTTGATCATATCAATGACTTGATTTTTGCCTCGAACTATAATGATTGCAAGGTGTTTGTCTATATCATCAATGTTGAGATTGTCTTTTTCAAGGACGTTTCCTATTTTCATTAAATCTTTAATCAGAGGCTCTGTTTTGTTTCTCAAACTACTAATTTCAGACAAAGTCTGAGATTTTCTCAAATTGCCCAGATCAGTTATAATTTTAGAAACGTCTGTGAGTAAGATGTCCTTATTTTTCTGGATTTCGTCAACGGATTTTTCTTCTTGCTTCTTCGTTCCCCATCCAAAGACCATTCGGTGTCTTCTCCTCAGGGGATTAAAAATGGTTGCAAAACAAAAATTTAAAATTCGTTAATCTCCTGAAACGAGCATGGTAAAAAAGACGTTTCACACTGGGACCGTGAAAAAAACCATCAAGATCAAAGTGTCCAAAGACAAAGTTTGGAGAAAAGTTAGCAACATTGTAGGATTGCCTACATGGGTGGTCGACGTTAAAAAAACGATTTACCTGTCCAAGAGGAGAAAGGGCGTCGGAGCTGTGAGGATGATTACATTTGAAGACGGCAATCGGATTGAAGAGCATGTAGTTGCATGGAAAAAAGGAGAATATTTCACATACATTGCAACTGAGGGTTTGCCACTAAGAGCATATGTTGCAACAATTTCAATCACCCCAAAATCCAAAAATCTTGTAGAACTCACATGGCAGTCATATCTCAATAGTGAAAAAATGTCCGAAAAAGAATTCTTAGACTTTGTCGTATTTTTAGCAGCATTTTACGAGGCATCGCTAGAGAATCTCAAAATATCTCTTGAAAAATAGAACCACTTGGTTTTCAGGTCAAAATGTAAATACGATAAATCATAAAAAAAAATCATGAGTGACATGAGATTCACCATCATCGGCATCGCCCTTATTTTTGTCGGATTTCTCATCCTCGGAGGATTCGGTCACAATTATCAAGCCGCCACTCTAGAATCAGATGAGTTTGGAACTTGTTACGAGTATTCAGACAGTTCCCCGCCAGTGGAAATCAATTGCTCGTTCAAGATATTTGATCAGGCCATATTCTTCGGATTGGTCATAGGATTCATTGCAGCAGGGGTTATTTTTCTAATCAAAGGCGTAAGAGGGAACTGGGATAGCAAAGTCAAGCCAGAAGACATGGTAGGTCCAGGAAATAATCAAAACGGCAATACAGACAATGACTAGTACTGTTTTTTAGATTTTAATTTTGCATAGTCCTCAGGGTGGTCTTCCTCCAATCTCTGATAGCATACTTCTTCATATGGCATTTTTTCTCAACATCACATTACAAAATTTGCATTTAACCTTGAAGAACGATTTGCACCTGTTCCGGCCGCATCTATGACCGAATTCTAGGATTCAGACTCGATGATGTTTTTCATAGAAGTGAACATTTCAGCAATCTCCTCCACCCTCAGGTCAAACTGTTCGTCAGTTATTTCATCAGGCTTGTTCAAAGTGATTACAACTTCAGAAACATCACCATTTGAAACAACTCTCATCGGGACGTCCCATGAGGATTCCTCATCAACGTACTGATGGTCTAAAATTCCAAGCAATTTGTTTTCGTTAAATTTTATCATGGATTTTCCATGAGGGCCAGTAAACGACCACCAGCCAGAATCATTGATTTGCGCATCAGGCATCATCTTTGGAGGCATCTTCAAAATTGCATCAAATGCGTCACCAGTTTTTCTTTCTACAGTAATGGCAATAGTCCTAGATCTTCCCACAGCAGGGATCTCAGATAATGATTAAAAAAGATATAGTAGAAATCATAGGCATCGGCATCGCCAGGCTATTTATTCAAAAACGCTCTAATTTTTTTAAGATTGGCAACATTAGATTCATGAAACATCACCATTGATTCGGATAACGAGTCAGGCAATACGGATTTGAGGCTGTCAACCAATTCATCGCCGCCGGTAATCATGCTGTCAATTAGTTTATCAATTTCATTTTTTTCATCTGCCATTTGAATCACTTAGGCTCTGATCTTAATTAAACGTACAAAAAATGAAAACTAATCAAAAATCAGACATGAAACGAGTTAGAAACTAAGATGTGCTTTGCTCATCACATGAACGACATATTTCTTTCTTGGAATATTCTGACAAAAGGCGGTTGCAGTTTGCACATCTTTTTTGTTCGTCCAGGACACGTTCTTTAACGGCTCGCCCATCTTTCCTTCCAAACATTCTGCCAAATAGCCCCACATTCTTTCTACAAGGATTATGAACTTAAGAGTATTGAACTCGGAAATAGTATTCACAGTATTACTTATTTGGTGTATTTTTTTTAATTTTACCTGTAGAAATTCCAGTAAAATGATGACACGCTATGGCAGCCAAGAAAAAAGCAGCAGCAAAAACTACAGCAAAAAAAGCTACAAAAAAGAAATAGCACTTTTTAATTTGGGGATTATCAATCCCCTTTTTTTATTTTAAAACTACCGGCTCAGGCGTTTAGTGTTTGTTGCGCTCGATCTCGCTTACAAAAACTGCAGTATTCCTCTTTTGAATTGCTGTTTATCGGAGTCAGACAGTCATGACAGTATTTCATAACTGTCAATGGGAAGCCCAGTATATTAGGAAATTACCTTGACGGTCATAGTACTGGCAGGTTTGGACATATTAAAGTCCAAAATCTAAGAATTGTCTTTTTTAATCAAAGTGGCAGTAGAGCGGACGTTCTTCAGTTTTTGTATATTGCGCGAAACAATGTCACGGATTGTCTCAAAATTATCCGCTTGTAACTTTACCATCATGTCATGAGTCCCAATAGTTTCAAAGACGTCAACCACCTGTTCAATTTCTTTCAGTTGTTCAATTATATCTGACTCTGCACCAAGCTCACAATTCAACATCACGTATGCATCAGTCACAAACTAAACAGCAAACTATGATTATTTAAAGATGGAGAATTTCAGGCAAAGGTTACCAAGTCACATGGACCAAATCTTTCAGATTTCTTCTCGGTTTTGGGAATTTGGTTTGTTCCGGATATCCAATGCACAGTACTGATGACGGAACCAAATCAGTCCCTATAACTTCCATCACTTTTTGTTCGTCAAACATTCCAATCCAAATTGAACTCAATCCCAAAGCTTGAGCTGCAAGCTGGGAATATCCTGCAGCAAGTGTGGCGTCCTGAATGGCGAATTTTTTAAGAATGTCATCTGAAAAGTCAAACTTTACACGAGAAGGGTTTTTGCAGAAAACAAGAACCACTGGTGCATCTACGTAGGGTTGTTTGTTACAGGCATCAACTAGCAGTTTTTTCTTCTCAGGGCTTTTAACGTAAAATATCTCGAACCCCTGAAAATTGCCAGCGGTCGGAGCAGTGTCTGCAGCCGCAATGATTTTATCTATTTTTGTAGTTTCAACAGGTTTGTCTGAAAATTTTCTTGTTGAACGTCTTTTTGCCATTACGGCAAACAAATCGGTGTCTACAACTTCGGAAGGCCCGGATTTTAAGATAAAGTCAAGCAAATGATTTCGAACGTCATGATCGTCAACATCCGGAGTTTCTTGCGGTTCGTATCCCAGAGGGTAAATCTTCTCCCCGTTATTTTCAGAGCCCATAACGAGATTGTAAAAAATATCCTATTAAAGAATTGGAAACGGGGTCACAGAGTCACCTATTCCGCTTCAAATTTATCACAGCCAGAAGTGCAGGGTTTGTTCATCACCCCCTCACATACATCCAACTCATTGTGCATAATTCGGTGATGGCCACAAATTTTACATTTTTCTCTAAAATGAGAAATTAACTCAGCAGATGAAATTCCAGATTCTCGGATTTTCGTTCCCGTCTGATTCGTCATACTAGATTTGATAGCGGTGTGACTTTAAACATTTGGTAGCGTCAGTTTTACTGCATGCACGCCAGACAAAACATTGTTTCTTAGTACCATAAATTTGACTATCCAATCTAAAAAACGTTATTTTGTCTCAAATAAATAATCTCATGATCCACACAAAGAAAAAATGGCTGTTGTTCATCATGCCAGCAAGCATCACGGCTGAGGGCATACACATTGCGATACCGCTGTTTGTATTATTTCTCGGCGGAAATGTTGCAGACGTAGGAGTCGTAATTGCAGTGCACTATGGGTTTTCTTCCATCGGATCTATTTTTTGGGGGAAGATCATTGACAAATATCACATAAAAAAAGGAATTTTGATCATCTGTTTTTCGGCAATATCTGCATCGAGCTTGGCAATGTTTTTTGCATCAGAAATCGGCACGGTCTTTGTTCTTTCAGCAATCATGGGATTTTTTATAATTGGGAAAAACCCCGTAACGCACCTCTTAGTCATGGAGTCGGTTCCAAACAACCAGTGGGGGGTTTTGTTTTCAAGAATTTCAATCATTGCAAGTTTTGGTAGCCTCATAGCATTTTTGGCAGGAGTATTGTGGGAGTCATTTTTTGATCTAAGGCCATATTTTATTTTCTGCGCCATAGCAAGTGCCATTGCAGTGATGCTAAGCGTCACAGTGGAGAGGAAAAACATTATCGAAAGAGAGACGCTTGTTCACTCAATTCACGGCCTAAAACATATTTTCAGCCATAACAGGTACCACTTTCAGGTAATATATCCAAAAGTTCCAAAAGCTCGTGACTTTAAACACATCATTTCGATGTTCAAAGGTAAAATTACACACGAGATTGGGATCTTATTTTTTGCAAATTTTTTGTTTTATTTTGGAAGCAACACATACTTTACTGCATTCATCCCATTTTTAAAAAAATACGAGTTTACGGATTCTCAAGTTTTTCTAGTATACATGATTCAAACAGTAACCTTGCTTGTAATTTTCTTTCTGGTTCCCAAACTGATTGCAAAGATTTCAGAAGAGCGGGCCATACAATTAGCTTACATACCAAGGGTTTTGGGAATTGTGATTGCCGCCACCCTAATCCCGCAGATGATGGGAGTGGAATCGTTTCTTACCGCAGTGATATCATCATGTCTGATGGTGGGTGCATTTTCCATATACAGTACTGCGAATTCGGTGATATTGTTCAAAACCATCCCAAGGGGGTTTGAAGGAACGTACCTAGGAGTGCACAGCTTCATGATCGGGATAGGCATCTTTTTTGGCTCTTTGACTGCTGGATTTCTTTCTAACGCAACAAATTATTCAGTTTCTTTTGGAGTGGCAGCAGTGCTGATATTGTTGGCACTGGTGATGTTTAGATTGTACCTGAAACATCATCTGTCACACAAGGTTATTTGAAATCTGGAACAGGTCGGATTTTTATGAAAAAACATCTAACGCTTTCTGTATTTTGCAGCGGCTATACCACCAGCTGCAGAAATACCGGCTGCAATTATCGCAGTCCACTGGAAAAAAGCCCCGTCAGAGGTGGTCTTCTCACTCGCATTATTTTCTGGAACTACATCAGGGCAGCCGTCTGTATCTTGATACATGTTGATAGTTTCTGCTTGTTGCGGACACCGATCTGAATCATCAAAAATGCCATCATTGTCAGAATCTCTAACGGGCACTACGTCAGGGCAGCCGTCTGTATCTTGGAAGCCATTAATGATTTCAGATTGGGTCGGACACGAATCAAGACTGTCAATTATAGAATCACCGTCCGTGTCCTTAACAGGAGATATGTCAGGGCAGCCGTCATCATCTTCGAACCCGTTAAAATTTTCAGCAGAATGTGGGCAATGATCAACGCCGTTAATGATTCCATCATTGTCAGAATCTTTAACAGAAATTACGTCAGGGCAGCCGTCTGTATCCTCAAACCCGTTTATTGTTTCAGGTTGGGTGGGACAACTATCCACCTTATCGTCAATCCCGTCGCCGTCCGTATCCGTTGGAGGAACTACGTCAGGGCAGCCGTCAAGGTCTTCAAAATTATTTTTTGTTTCGGCTTGCGTAGGACACAAATCTATAGAGTCTGAAATTCCATCACCATCCAGATCAGTCAACGGAGATACGTCAGGGCAGCCGTCTGCATCCTCAAACCCGTTTATTGTTTCAGGATCAGAAGGGCACAGATCAGACAAATCATCGATTCCATCGCCGTCCGTATCCGTTTCTGCAAAGGAATTATCAATAAACAAAATACTGGAGTATAGAACCGCCGCCATTAAGATAAATTTATTTAGATTTTTCATGTTTTCACTTTTTACGAATTATTGTGATTGGGCAAAGTCCGAGTAAAAAACATTGGGAGTAAAAGGACCATTTCATTTAATGACATAGAAAGATCCGCCCAGAAGAGAGTCCAGGAAGCAGATCTGCAGGGCAATCCAAACAGGAGGACCACTTGATTTTGAGTGATTTTCGAGCAGTGTTGCCAGTTAGCGGTGCAAGTATTTTCTACCACAATTTTAAGCAAGGGTCAGTGGAAAGATAAAAACGCCGAGAGAGGGACTCGAACCCCCGCACGCTTGCGCGTAGCCGTTTTCGAGACGGCCGCCGTACTACTTGGCTATCTCGGCAACTATCATCAAAATAACTCCATAATAAAGCAAATCAGAAAAGGAGAACAAGATCAGACATCGTCAATATCAAAAAATCAACCTCCGGATTTCTTTTTGGTTTGATCCTTTGCCCCGCTCCATTCTCCATCACGTACGTCATCTGTAAAAATTGAATTGAATCCGTCAAGGACATCGTAATTTAAAACAGGAATGACTTGCTGTTTTTCGGATTCAAAAAAAACCAAGTGCACAATAATTTTCAGGGCAGCGCCAACTGAGATGCATCATATTTCAAAAAATTTGCATTTCGGATGAGAAGATAGGTCAAGAGACAGTGGCAATCAAATTATCTGCGTGTTGGAATTAATTTCAAATCGACACAACAAAAACATCGATCATTTTTGAAAGATAAACACAAAATACCTCAAAGTGGGAACAGATTCCATGGGATTAAACCTAAAGGACATAGTAGTAAGAGAGAAAACTACCCTTGAAGCCTTTTCCAACAAAGTAGTCGCCATAGACGCGTACAATGCAATCTACCAGTTTTTAGCAAGCATCAGAGGACCGGACGGACTACAGTTAACAGATGCCGAAGGGCGAATTACCAGTCATCTAAGCGGCTTGCTATATAGAAATGTGAATTTCCTGTCATTGGGGATTAAACCAGTATACGTTTTTGATGGAAAACCCCCGTCACTGAAAACAGCAGAAATTGAGCGTAGAAAACAAATCAAAAGAGACGCTACAGTGAAATACGAAAAAGCGGTTGCAGAAGGAAACATGGAAGATGCAAGGAAATTTGCACAGCAAACGACCAGCATGAAAGATGGAATGGTAAAAGAATCAAAACAAATCCTCACCCATTTTGGGATTCCGTATATCGAAGCTCCATCTGAAGGAGAAGCAACTGCAGCTCATCTAACAAACACAGGTCAGGCATATGCTTCGGCCAGTCAAGATTACGATTCAATATTATGCGGTGCAAAAAGACTGGTAAGGAATTTTACAAGTAGTGGAAGGCGCAAGATTCCAAATAGAAATACCTACATCGACGTACTTCCGGAAATTATTGAAACACAAAAGACCCTAGATGCAATCGGGTTAACCAGAGAAGAGTTAATCGATGTCGGGATTTTGATTGGCACGGATTTCAATCCAAACGGTTTTGAAAGAATCGGTCCAAAGACCGCAATGAAACTAATCAAACAGCATTCAAGATTGGAAGACATTCCACAGATTCAAGAACAGCTAGAGCAGATAGATTTTCAACAAATAAGAAAGATATTTCTGAATCCAGAAGTTGCAGATGTTGATGAAATTGTATTTGATGAAGTAAATTATGAAGGAATATCAAATTACCTAGTACAGGAGAGGGGCTTTTCAGAAGATAGGATTCAATCCACATTGAACAGATTGAAAAAGGCGTTGGAGAGAAAAAGCCAAAACCTAGATCAGTGGTTTTAAGAAAATTCAGTTTAATAACTAGTCAATCTAATTTTAAAAAATGCCTCAAACAGAAGCAAGAAAAACGCTCAAAGACGCACCTGTCATGTGGAGAAGAGTCAATTCCATAGGCATAATTTTGGATTGCAATTCCACATATGCTGCCAATCTAGGATATGTCAAGTCTGAGATACTTGGCAAGTCAATCTTCGAGCACGTCCCAAAAGACACCTGGGAGGACATGAACGATTCGCTGAAAATATGGTTTGAAACAGGCAAAGTTACAGATAGAAAAATCACATTCAAAAAGCAAGACGGGAAAACATTTTCAGGATTATTGCAGGCAACCAGCCTGTATGATGAAAATAAAAATTTGCTTGGAAGCAACACGGTGATTTTTGATTTGGCACAGATGTCAGACGAAAAAATAAAGGAGTACGAGGCATTTTTCAAAGAATCAAACGCCAAATTACACGAAATTAAAGAAAAAGAATACAATCAATTGGATGAAAATTCAAAGTCAGAATATGACGGATTAAAAAAAATGTTTGAGATGCTGTCAAGTGTTAATTTTAATGAAATAAAAAAAATGATCATCTAGAATCTGCTTCGATTGACTTTTGAAGATCGTCAAATACCTGCTGGACCTCAGCGACCGCCGCCCCGTCTTCCAAAGTGCTAACATCGCCAATTTTTTCACGGTTGGCAATTGCCTTTAGCAATCTGCGCATGATCTTCCCACTACGGGTTTTGGGCAATTTTGAAACAAAATAGATCTGCTTAGGAGTTGCAATTGCGCCGATGTCAGTTCTGATTTTATCGGATATCTCTTTTTCCAAAATATCGGGATCTTTTGAAACGCCTTGTTTTAAAACAACAAATGCTACAATCGCCTCGCCTTTAATATCATCAGGAATACCGCATGCTGCAGATTCTGCAACGCTGGGATGAGACACCATGCAACTCTCAAGTTCGGCAGTTCCGATTCTGTGACCTGCAACTTTTAGCACATCGTCTGCACGGCCCAATAACCAGATATAGCCATCATCATCTTTTCTCGCATAGTCGCCGGAATAGTAATAATTTTCATATTTTGACCAGTAAACGGTTTTGTATTTTTCATCGTCCCCCCACAACGTCAAAAGCATCCCAGGCCAGGGATTTTTGATTACAAGATATCCTTTGGTGTTTGCAGGCAAATCATCCCCATTTTCATCCACTATTCCGACAGATACGCCTGGAATCGGCAGTGTTCCAGAGCCGGGTTTGAGTGGGATGGTCTCCAATCCAGGAAGCGGTGAAATTAGCATCCCCCCAGTTTCAGTTTGCCACCACGTATCAATGATGGGGCATTTTTCCTTTCCTACAGTCTTGAAATACCACTTCCAAACTTCAGGGTTTATCGGCTCTCCGACGGTTCCCAATAATCTTAATGATGAAAGATCAAAAGAGTTTGGAATATCGTCGCCAAATTTCATAAACATCCTCAGAGCAGTAGGTGTAGTGTAAAAAATCGTAACCTTGTACTTTTGTAAAATATCCCACATTCTAGACATGTCAGGGAAATCAGGAGCCCCTTCATACATCACTTGTGTTGCGCCGTGAAGCAGGGGAGCATACACCACATAGCTGTGACCAGTCACCCAACCAATATCCGCAGTGCAAAAAAATACGTCAGAGTCTTTAATGTCAAAAGCCCATTTGAATGTCGAATACAAGTGTGTCAAGTAGCCCCCAGTACCATGTAAAACGCCCTTTGGTTTTCCAGTAGTTCCAGACGTGTACAAGATGTAGAGCGGGTGATCACTGGGTAATTTTTCGGCGTCACAGGAATCAGAGGAATCATTCATCAATTCAGCCCACAGTTTGTCCTTAGAGGACATAGAAATTTTGTTTTTTGTTCTCTCAAGAACAATTACGTGCTCTACAAAATCAAGACCATCAATTGCGTCATCAATCACATCTTTAAGAGGCACGATTTTTCCTCGCCTATATCCGCCATCAGCAGTTACGATTATTTTTGAATTTGAATCCAATACCCTGTCTTTGATGGACGCTGCACTGAATCCGGAAAACACCACAGTGTGTGTGGCGCCAATTCTTGCGCAAGCCAGCATTGCAATTGGCAGTTCAGGAACCATTGGCAGGTAAATTGTTACCCGGTCCCCTCTTTGAACGCCCAAGGATTTGAGCACATTTGCAAATTTTTTGACTTGTGTAAACATTTCACCATATGTGACATCTCTAAATTCGCCGTTTTCACCCTCCCACAAAATTGCAGATTTGTTAGATTTTGAAGATTGGTGTACATCCAGAGCATTATACGAGGCGTTAATCGTGCCTCCAACGAACCATTTAGCAAAGGGAGGCGTCCAATCAAGGGTTCTCTCCCACGTAGAAAACCAAGACAGATTCTTTGCCTGTTCATCCCAAAAAGACACAAAATCGGCATCTGCTTTTTTCCTTAAACCTGTGTCATTGTTGCCCAGTCCAACATGAAAAGTCTCAGACATCAAAAAGTGTATGAAGTTAGATCTTTCTAAGTGTTAAAAAATAAGATAAAAAAATTACTGTGCTTCCATTCGAGCAAGCCAATCATTGTCGTTGTTGTCTTTTGAAGTATCTGCTGTCACCTGTTGGGGTGGTTCTGGGAATGCAAATGTCACTTCAGTTTCCGTTCGAGTTTCTGGTATAGGGGTACCATGTGCTTCAATTGGTCCTGAAGGTATTACGTATGATTGGGTTGGTACTTCTGGAAGTACAGTCTGAACTATTTGTTGTGGTTCATAAGTCTCCAGATATGAAACGGCTGATTCTTGGATGTCTGGTGCTGTTATCTCTTGCACTTCCAATTCAAGGTCTGCAATTCTGCTCTTTACATTAGAGATTTCTGCTGTTTCGTGGGTCACATGCTCAATTACCTCAGTTGTGCATGATTTCACGATCTCAAATGTTGCATCAGAGATTTCATTGCTCTTGTATTGTACTCTTGCATCAAACGATAACATTTTTGCAGACTTCATTTGTTCATCTAACTCTATCAATCTTGCGTCCAGTGTTGCTTTGATTTTACGTTCTGTTTCATCTAATGATACAAGTTTTGACCTGTATTTTTCATGAATGATTTCTGCATCTGCTTTCATGTCATCGTTTTCTGAAACGATGTCAATCAGTGCTTTCAATCGACGTAGAGTTAGTTGTTTTTCACGAATGAGTCTTTGTGAGTCGAGTCTCCATTTTGGAATAAATATAACAACTTCTCCTTGAGCTACTAGTTGTTCATACGGGATTTGCTGTAATCCCTGTGAACCGCAGTCAATTCCGACGGATTGAATACTTCCGTCGATGTCAGTTATTGTTCCTACGACTTTACCCATGAATGTTCCGTACATGTCTTTGACATTTTTACCGATGATTTCGATATCGTCGTTTGTCATGCGTAGTGCTTTAGAGATTTGTATAACCGGCAAAGTGTAAGTAATATTTTTAGTTTTAGTAAGATTAAATTCACAAACTCCGCACGACCAGAACTGTAGTAATTTTAAAATTTAGAGACAAAATAGCAGGATCATGATTCAAAAAGAAGAACTGGAGCAGATTTTGAATTTTGTTGCCAGCCTGTGGACCGAATCCACAAAGGATCCAAATAACAAGTCAATGGAGTCTTTGCCAAACGATTTCTGGATGAATTCAATCGGTGGGAAAACTGCAAAAAAAGGATTTTGGGTTACGACATTGATGTATACCGAGAATGAGGCAGATGCAGATTCATTCAAGCAAGTACTGTTAAGATGGCAAGCAAAAGGTCAAGATAAAAACAGAGACAAAGGCCCCGATCTAATTCAAATTGGAAAAAAGAAATAGACTATTAATAATTGTGAAACACCGTATCAGTGTTGTCTGAATTCTCAACTAAAGAAAAAAAGATTCTCTCAGGTCACTTTTCAAATACAGATGGCAACGTCTTTGCAATAATTACTCCACGACAAGTTGATCGTGGCGCATTGATGTCAAGGTATAGTCGAACTGACAAAAGCATGAGACGGATTTTTCTCGATGAATTTTTACAAAATAAAAGCAGGGGAGAGGAATTCTACAACAGGGTACTTTTAGAATATGGCGATGACTCCGTTGCAGAATTAGGCGAAGCACAAATTGCAATTGAAGGATTGTCAAACATCGCAGTAAAAAAAATTGAAGACAGACGAATCGGATTGTCATATTTGGAAAAATCATCCAGGTATGTTGCATGGAATAAAAAAGAGAATGGCAGATACAGATTTTACAGGGATCCTGAAATTATGAAATCTCGTTTTGCAGATATGTATGAAGAGAGTTGCAATTTTTCATTTGATGTTTATTCGAAAAACATAGAGCCGATGGTAAACTATGTCAGAGAAAAATATCCAATAGAAAAATACAGTTTTAGAGATTCAGAAGATGGAAAAGAAAAATTGTTTTCTAAATTAAAAAACGAATTGGATATAAAATCTGCAAACATGGTTTACAGAGGATCCACCAAAGCCAAAGCTCTCGACATCCTAAGAGGATTATTGCCTGCGTCAACTTTGACCAATGTTGGAATCACCGGAAACGGAAGAGCGTTTGAATATCTGTTGACGGTTTTAGGCTCATCCGAACTAAAAGAAGAGCAAGATTTAGCCTCAAAAATCAAAAAAGAGCTTGATACCACAATCAAATCGTTTGTGAGACGAGCAGATGACAAATATGGCAACGCATTCCAAAAATACCTTAGAGACATAAAAAATAAATCGAAATCAGTCACTGCCAAAGAAATCAAATCAAAGCCAAAGATTGGAGCAATTACAAAACTTGTAGATCATGAATCAGAAAAAAAATCCATAGACACCATCATCACAAGCATAATGTATGAGCAATCTCCAAGCACATCATACCAAGACATTTTGCAACAAGTAAGAAAAATGTCAACGGAAAAGAAAATCAGCATAATTAATGAATTTGCAAAGATTCGCACAAACAGACGTCACAGACCTTCAAGAGCTTTTGAAAATGTCTATTACACATTTGATTTATGCAACAACTTTGGAATGTTTAGAGACCTGCACAGACACAGAGCGCTCACTCTTGAAAGACAGTTGCTGACAACTGACCACGGGTATAACATGCCAAGTGAAATCAGAGTTTTAGGGATTGAGAAAGATTTCAAAGATTGTATGAGTAAAACAAAAGAGACATTTGATAAAATCAGGGCAAAGCATCCAGAGCAAGGACAGTACGTTGTAAACTTTGGATACAACTACCCGTATTTTATGAAATTCAATCTAAGGGAAGCATGTCATTTGATTGAGTTAAGAACAGTTCCACAGGGACATGCGGATTACAGAAGAGTTGCACAACAGATGTTCAAAGAGATCAGCAAAGTGCATCCAAATCTAAGTAAGATTATGAAGTACGTAGATATGAAAGAGTATGATCTGGAGAGATTTGAATCCGAGAAAAGAACAGAGGAAAAGAGAAAGAAATTGAGAAAATAGAAAAATCTTATAATATCAGAATAATCAAAAAACATCATGGCAGAAAAAATTGCAAAAAATCCTGAAGAATGGAAAAAGCAGCTAACTCCAGACCAGTATGAAATTTGCATTAACCATGGAACAGAACCCCCATTTTCTGGAAAATACAACAATACCAAACTAGAAGGCTCATTCAAATGCACATGCTGCGGAGAAGAGCTTTTCTCATCAGATTCAAAATTTGATTCAGGCTCAGGATGGCCAAGTTTTTGGCAGCCAATTTCAGAAGAAAAGATAGAGTACGTTTCAGATACGGCCTATGGGACGGTTCGTACGGAAGTCAACTGTAACAAATGTGGCGCACATTTGGGCCACGTGTTTGATGACGGTCCAAAGCCGACAAATCAAAGATATTGCATTAATTCGATTTCATTACAGCATGAAAAAGATGAAAATGGCCAACAGTCATAGATTAAGAAAGGCGTGTTACTTGTGAAAGAATATTCAAAAATTATTAATAAAACACAATTAATGATAATAAAATCAAGAGAAATGTCATGAACTGCGATAACGAACCAAGAAGAGAAGAAGCAATTTGAGAATCATATTATGCGGTTTTGGGGTTGTAGGTCAAAGCTTAGTAAAATTATTTGATTCAAGATCAGAGGATCTATATGCAAAATACGGATTGAAACCAAGAGTTGTAGGAGTCTTCGATAGCAAAGGAAGTGCAGTGGACCCAGCGGGATTAAATTTCAACAGACTCATCGACGTAAAGAAAAAGTTTGGAACTGTAAAAAATTATGCGGATACCAAAAATTCAATGTCCGGAATTGACATGTTGAAAAATGTCGAAGCTGACGTCCTCATTGAAACTACAGCGAGCAACTACAAAGATGCAGAGCCAGGAATGACCCACATCATCACAGCCATGAAAAAAGGCATGCATGTAATTTCAGTAAATAAAGGGCCACTTGCTTTGGCATTCCCATCACTACTAGAACTTGCAACATACAACCAAGTGATGTTCAAATTTAGCGGCACTGTGGGTGGTGGAACCCCAATTCTAGACTATGCAAAAAACAGCCTAAGAGGGGAAAGAATCACATCGTTCTCAGGAATTCTAAACGGAACTACAAATTACATTTTAACAAACATGGGCACAGGTGTAACTTATGAAGAAGCACTAAAAGATGCAAAAGACAAGGGATATGTCGAAGCTGATGAGTCACTTGATTTAGATGGACTAGACGCCGCAGCAAAATTAGTCATCCTTGCAAACTGGATCATGGGAATGAAAGTAACACTTCCAGACATCGACTGTACAGGCATACGAAAAGTTACAGTCGACGACATCAAAAGGGCTGCCAAAAATAATTGCGCAATCAAACTAATTGCATCATGTAACAAAGAACTTATCGTAGGACCAAAGGAAGTGTCAAATGATGACCCGCTCTGCGTGAACGGAACACTTAACGCCATTGCTTTTACATCTGAACATTCAGGCACTCAAACAATTATCGGCAAAGGTGCAGGAGGCATGGAAACGGCCAGTTCGATTCTCAGGGACCTGTTAGACATCAGACAAGAGATTGCCAGAGATTGAAATCCAATTTAATTTCAAAAAGTGAAACTACGGCACTTCTAAAAACAGTTTCAGAAAGATGGGGGATGGAATTTCCTAAAATTAAAAATGTCAAAGTTCACCAGATTTTAGATGATGCACAAATCATCACGGGTGACGGAATAAAGATATTGAAAGTTGATGGCGATTATTTACCATTCTTAACAGAGGTTGAAATGTTGAAGAAATTTCCATCAGTTACAGTCGACATGGGAGCAGTGAAATTCATGTGCAAAGGGGCAAACCTCATGAGGCCGGGAATCAAAGAATTTACAGAATTTAAAAAAGACGACCTGGTGTGCATCATAGATGAATCCCAACACAAGTTTTTGGTAGTTGGAAAAGCAGTGGTCGATAGTTCAGAATTGGAAAGCATGGAAAAAGGAGAAGTCATAAAAAACATCCACTACATCTCAGACAGATTCTGGGAAACAGGTAAAACTATTTACGATTAAGTGATTTTTTAAATAAGGAATTTGTTTATTTTATATCTTCTGTAAATTCTTCAGTGCCATCTTTTGTGATTACGAGTATATCCAATCCATCGCCACTGGCAGAATCTCTAAGAGCAGCTGAACGAACTGCACGTTTAGCTAAATCAACTGCCTCATCCCTACTCATGTTCGGTTTGAATTGAGGATCCAAGACACCCAATGCCATTTCAGCCCCAGTTCCTACTGCGGCATAATCATCAGGCAGTACCGAACCTAGCGGGTCCAACGTATACATTATTGGCTTGTCAACGACACCGCCAACAATCACCTGAGTCAGCAGCGGATAGAATCTTCTTTCATACATCATGTTTGACATCATTTTGGCAACGGTGTTAGGAGGAACATCTCTTTTAAGCTCCATTTTTCTAATTTTTGCGAGAGCTGAAATTTGTAAAGTTAGGATTTGCATATCGGCCACAAGACCTGCACAGGTTGCACCTACTTTGTCAGTGATAGAGAATGTTTTCTTTGTTGATTTGCTTACCAAAAAGTTTCCAAACGCGATCCTTTTCTCACTAGCGAGAACGATGCCGCCATCAAAAGTAATTCCAACAGCAGTTGCTCCTGGCATATACATTGACATAATTCAAATAATTTTGCCGCATAATAAAGGGCTTTCTACATATGGCGAGTGATTTATGGGCAAAATAATTATACTGAAAAATCAGGAGGAATCCATGGCTTCTGCTGAAATTAGAGAAAAAATTCTAAACGATGTTGTCTTTGTGGGTTTAAGATCTGCAATCGGTGTGATCTTTATACTTCATGGAATCTCAAAATTCAATGCAGGATTTGCAGAGAATCTGCCAAACATGGGATTGCCAGCAGAGATGCAAATCCCCATAGCATTAGCTGAGTTAGTTCCAGGGATTTTAATTACAATCGGAGTTCTCAGCAGATTGTCTGCATCAATAATTTCAATAGTCATGCTAGGTGCAATCTTCATTGTGAAAGGTGCGTCAAGCATCACAGGAAAAGGCGGGGTTGAAATAGAATTGATTTTGCTTGCATCCGCGTTAACAATTATGATAGTGGGACCGGGCAGAATATCACTTGCCCAAATCATTAAAAAATTACCCAGATGTCTACACTAGGAATTTCCAAAATTATTCATAATCTCACACATACACTTTGTGGTTTTCCTTAACAAATCAATTCTTGCAAATTCGTTTGGTGAATGAATTCGTGAAAACATGTATGTGCTGCCTATAGAGATGCATGGGGCTTTCAGAATTTTAACAAACGGATGCATTGGACCAGTACCGGCATTCGAAACGTTTAGAATTGAATTACCAAATGACTTGTCTGCAGCATCTTTTACTTGGGATACAAATGGGTGAGAAGAATCAGTTCTTGCAGCTGCCTCGCCATGGTAAACTTTGATGTCGACATCGGTGAATCCTTTTGATTTCAGGTGATTTTTTAATCGCAATACCTGTTTTTTGGGATCCATTTTAGGAATCAGCCTAAAGTCTATTTTCACCAGGGCGTTTCCAGGAAGAACCGTTTTTGCGCCATCTCCAGTATAACCGGATACAAAACCTGCAATATTGCATGTGGCCCCTCCGACCATGGCTTTTTTTGCATCCATTCCTTTCATGTCCCCTACAAACGATTTGATTCCAAATTCTTTTTTGAACGCATTTTCATCAAATGGCTCTCTTTGAATTATGTTCAAATCATTTTTGGATAAAGGCGATACTTCCCTGTACCAGTCCTTGATGAGAATTTTCCCATCGGAATTTCGAAGTGTGTGTACAGCTTCAACCAATCGCCATGCAGGATTTTTGATCAAGACTGCCAAACTTGAATGCGCGTCTCTGACGGATTCTTTTACAGATAATTCAACAAAGAGCAACCCTTTCATTCCAAGCCCTATGACGGGTCTATTTTTTGCGTCAACATAACCAAATTCCCAGATTACGCCATCACAAGAAAATTTTTTTTTGTATTTTTTCAGATAATCTTCAATGTGAGCACTGCCAGTCTCTTCCTCCCCTTCAATTACAAATTTTACATTGCAAGGCACATCACCTGTTGCTTTCAAACACGCTTCAACAGCTTTGATCCTAGTGATCAACTCACCCTTATCGTCAGTTGCACCACGTCCAAAAATTTTGTTTCCTTTTCTAGTGCCGCTGAATGGAGGATAGTCCCACAAATCGAACGGTTCTGCAGGTTGGACATCATAGTGGTTGTAAAACATCAGAGTTTTTTTTGGATTTCGTTTTGACTTTACTTCGCCGAAAACTATCGGTGCAACGCCTTTCTTCAATCGTAAAATTTCTGATTTGACTCCAGATTTTTTCAATAGATTATGGACAAGAGTGGCACACTCTTCAATTCCCTCATTTTTTGCTGAAACGCTTGGTTGGCGAATTAATGTCTGTAAATCTGAAACAAGTTCATCCAAGTGGGCATCCACATGTTTCGTTGGAATCATTCTAGTCACACTATTTTATCAAAAGGCTTCATCACAGTTGGAATTTCATCCAAAAGATCCATGGAGGTCATGTGTAATCCTAACCGTTTTTGGGCAGCTTTGCCTGCCAATCCATTGATGAAGGTGGCAGCAGCCGCAGACTCTAAAGAATTTCTGTTATTCGACAACAACCCTGCAACTAATCCAGAAAGAACGTCGCCAGTTCCACCAACGGTCATTGCGGGGGTTTTTTTCTCATTAAGATACGTGGTAGCACCGTCAGATACAACATCGGTTGAGCCTTTCAGCAAAACCGTAATTCCAAATTCTTTTGCCTTGGTTTCCACAAGTTTGATTCGCTCATTTTTAGAATCAGGCGGAACGTCCCCAAACAATCTCTTGAATTCTCCCGCATGCGGTGTCACTACAACATTCTTGTTTGCCAAAAGCGGCAAAACGTCAGGAATCAATGCACTTGCATCCAATGATAATCTCACATCTCTATCCAGCAAAGATTTTACAAAATGTAGCAGAGAATTTTTCTCCTGTATTGCAAGACCCATTCCAATTGTTGCCGAATGTAAATTACGAGGCAGAGCTCCAATCAGTTTGTTTACCGCGCCCAGAGTTAGTTTTTGATCAACTAGAGGAATCACTATCAAGTTTGGCGAAATTGCACGTGTCGGAGTGACGTTTACTTTCGGAACACAGGTATAGACAAGATCAGTGCCGCATTTCAATGCAGCAAGGGAAGACAGAATGGGCGCACCGTGGTAAATGTAGCTTCCGCCAACGACTAGAACAATGCCATTATCACCTTTTCGGGATGTAGATTTTCTGGCAGGGATGAATTTTTGAACCATCGATTGAGTCAGATTCTTTCTCACCATACGGCACACTCTAAAAAATGGCTGAATAAATCTTGTTTTAAAGTACGAAGAAGAGACTAGACAGATTTTTTGGTTGTCTTTTTTGCTGTTTTGGAACTAGTCGTTTTAGTACTAGTCGTTTTAGCACTTGGTCTAGAGCCAGTTTTGGAAGCAGTTTTTTTGGCAATTTTCAAGGGAGCCTCTGAAGGAGATTCAGAAAGTTTCAATTTTTCCGCAGCTTTTCGAGCTTCTCTTCCAAAAAAGGCTTTTCTTGCAAAGCAAAGATACGTGGTATGTCCAATACCCTGGAAAGAGTGTCTTGTTTTCCCCTCCCTAGCTTCAATAGTTCGTATTATGTGCTCAGTGGATTCAATGTCAGTAAATTCATTTTCAACTAACGCGATTGTCAATTTTTCTAATTGGTTCATTGTAGGACAAATAGCAAATAGGCACCCACTTCCTTTTAGCATCTGTCTAACTTGTGGAATTACAGTCCAAGGATCTCCCAGATCAATGAAGGCCACATCCATATCCTCCAAAGGCATTTTTTTAGCAGTCTTCAAATCCATATTATGCTGAGTGACATATTTTGAAACTCCTGCTTTTTTGATATTTTTTTCAGCTATTTTCATAAAGTTTTCATCCACGTCAAATGTGTATACGTGCCCACGAGGTTTTACAATATTAGCTACAAAAGAGGTCAGCGAGCCACTGCCGGTTCCAATTTCCAAGATTTTTTGTCCGTCGCCGATTCCGGCTCTTGCAACAATGTATCCGATATCTTTAGGATAGACGATTTGTGTCCCATGTTTGATTTTCATCACATAGTCATACATTGTTGGCTCCAAAAGGTAGACATACTTGTCCTTGTTTGTCATCAGCCTAGAACCGTACTCTTTGCCAATTGCATCAGCATGTTTGAGTACGCCGATGTGAGTATGAAATGATTCTTTTTTAGAAATTTTTGCCAACCATTTTTTTGAGTCATTGTAGAAGAACAGTACCGGTGAGTTATTCTTAATAATAGCCATGTATTTTGCCCAAAATTTTTAGATAAGAATCTACTGGTTTATCTGGAGTTTTCACTAATGCCAGAATTTCCCAATAGTCTTAAGTCCGCAGATTTTAAACGATTTACACATGGATTACATATGTAAAAAATGTGGGACGTCTTGCAGGAGTTCTAGAGGAATCGGTAAAAATTTCAAACTCTGCGACAGATGCAACAGGATAAGGCAAAAAGAGAGTAAAAAATAATTTTGGGCGTTAATCTATACGCTTAAGTTCAAAATTTGAGCCAATACAGTAATGATAGAAAATTCCAGGTCAGATCCTCTGAAAGAATTAGAGAAAAAACTCAGTAGAGAAATAAAAAAAGTTTCCGAGGATCTAATAAAAGAAAAACTAGATAAGAAAAAGCTGGATTATGACACAATATCATTAATTCTAGAAGTGTTTAGCAAATCAAAATTTCAATGGAAGCCAGAACACTTTGATACTTTTGATTCATCTCCAGACGGATTCAAAGGAAAAAAATTACCCAAAAATCAAAGAGAGTGCGTCATGTTGGGAGTTAGATTAGGAACCATGCGCGGAAAAATAATTTACAATCTAAAAAATAGCCAAATCACGGAAAAACAACGTCAGGAAATAGATGATTTGACATGGAACTTGGTATGGTATTCGTGGCAGGAAGCAAGGATACTCCATGAACGTGCAAATGAAAAAATCCAGGAAGATTAAGTTCCAAATTTCAAATCAAACTACGTCTAAAAACAATCATCAAATTCAAAGTGTTAATTACATTGAAAAATGCAGGTATTATGCTGATGATTATATCAACGGGTTCTCTCTGATTTCCTCAAATTTGATGAACATTGCCGAATTATGAAGCTGTTTCTTGTTAAAATGTGATCATGGTTTGAGAAGAAAAATACACCATAGCCACCAACACGCACAATTCCATCTGATCGAACGTTTAGAAATTTAACCTAAAAGTAATTATTTTTAATTCTAGTTTTTTAACAAAAACCCAAACATATTGGTTTCAATGAGTCAGAGACATCTCGCGGTGTTAGCTGGAAGAGCCCAATGCTCACATAAACTAGTTAATGCATTTTTAGAGTCTCCATAGTGAAGGAGACTGACTTTTTTTTCGTGGAAGAAATGAAATTTCACCCTCAAACAGTATTTTAATGGCGACCCAGACACAACATCATAGTGGCAGAAACTCAATTAGCCGGATCAGGCGGATGGATAAATGCAGAACTAACTGACGAGCAAGTAGCCAAATCAAAACTTGTTCCAAATATGGATAAGCATTTTTTGTCATCACTTGAGAAGTTAGATACAGCAAAAATGCTGAAACACTTTTGCAAACAGTGCAATTCAGAGTTTGACGGTCCAACTCAGATACAGATTGAAGAACAGCCAAACGAAGTAGTTGCAGAGGGATTAACTCTGATAGAAAGAGGCCAATACACTTGCCACAAGTGCAACTCGATTATCGGAGAATACAGAGTATTCCAGAAAAAGGACTAAGGATAGCATCCAAATAATTCTGAATTTCATTATTTTCATCAGCCTAAATAATGCGTATTAATTAAATACAGCAATTTTTTACAAACATCATGTCAAATCAAAAATGCGTATCATGTGGAATTGGTTTCTTTTCCCCAACAGGTGCAGAGAAATGTTCCAAATGTGCAGGAAGCGAATCACAAGGACAAGAAGGTCACGATTCCTGTGGTTGTGGACACAGCCATTAATTCCTTTTTTCTTTAACATGGATATACCAACAGGGAAAGACTAGACTCATGACAAAAACATCCCAAGAAATGAAAGAGTTGGTTGAGGAGTTTATCAAAGTTACAAATATCAATTATGAGGATCAAACAGATAAAATCAAAGAAAAAAGCAAAATTATAGATTGGCAATTTCACGTAGGGGCAAATGTCATAATTAGCAAAAACGCAAACAGATCAGACAGAGTTCACGTTAATGTAAATATGCGATTCCCACCCCAAGATGCAAAACTATTGGTAATGAAAAATCAATCATTTTCTAAAGCAATAATGGAGATTAGCGAGATTTGTACAGTATGCAATGTTGGCCACCAATGGATAAAAGATGGAGAGAACATTGTAGGTTTGGCAATATTCTCCCATGTGGATGAGCAAATTCTAGACAGAACTTCGTTTCACAATACATGGGACAACGTTGCAAGAGTGTCAGGGCATGTCCAAAAAATCCTTCGGTCTAATTTCAGCGAATTTTCAACACAAAACAATACCACAGATGCAACAATTGACAAGTCAATGTACGGCTAAACAGGAAACCGAAATGAACATACACTAGTAAAATGGATAAAAAACGAAATGATTTCACTGGATCACAGAATACTAAGCGAATACAGAATTAAAATAGCAAAGATCGAGACACTTGCAAAATCCATTTTGACACATAGAGAGCCAAAAAGTGAGGAAGCAAAAGGCGCATCAGAGTTTCTAGACGTACTGATTAATGAAACTGACAAGTTCTATGAAAACAACAGCACCACTCTATCAAACAACGGAAAGAGACCGCATGCACGTTCTCGCCTGCCAGAAACTAAAGAATGGAATGAGAATGTGGAGAAATTTTATGAGAAAAACCCACGAAGAAGACCAAGAAAATAACCACTCATCAAACGATCTGGGATAATTTTTGAATGTGACTAACATCATTTCTAGATGCCAAGTTTAACGCCATCTGCATCTCTTGCTCGTGAAATTCGGTGTTTTCTTCATCGTTTTTAATTATTTTGCATTCTTGAACAACAGGTAATTTTTTGAAATTTTTGTACTGCTCATACGTTAGAACGCAGGTGTAGTTGCATGGATCATCATTGAAGGAGTATTGGATTTTAAACGGCATTGCATCTTTTGATTCCTCCAAAATCATTTCAACTAAGACATTTACATCAAACGGTTTGGTCAGGATTTTGGTAGGCTTTAACGCTGTCAGTTTATCGTTCATAGACATGGAAGCTGCCCCTCCAGTGACAATTAGAACAGTGCTTTTTGGATCAATTTCACGAATTTTTTTTAATGCATATACCCCGTCATATTTTGGCATCATTAGATCCAACAAAACAACATCCGGATGCAATTGATTGAATAGATCCACAGCATCCAATCCGTTGTAACCTTTACCAATCACATCAATTCCATGAAATTCTAAAAGCTCAGACATCGAATAGACAATATCCTCATTGTCATCGACTACAATAACAGATGTCATACTAATCCCATACCCACCTTAATTCAAACCAATTCATGATTAAACAGTGTCTGTTTGGAAAATAAATAACATGCGAACGTATCCGTTCTCATTTCAGCATCTAACAAGTTACTTTCATACAAAGTATGAAAGCATCAACATAGATGTTAGAAACTTGAATCGGCACAGGTAAAATTTTAAAGATTAATTAATTATCATCGGTTTTGCCAATCAGATCAATGCTTTTCAAAAACATTCTAGTCCCATATGACGGCTCGAGTCATTCAAAACATGCATTCAAAGTTGCACTGGACATGGCAAAAAAATACAATTCCAAGATTTCAATGGTCAATGTTTTGGACATTTCTTCCAGGCATTTGGGGGATCCAGTCCTTTGGGACAAGGCAATGAGCGGGGTTAAAAATCACATAACAAAAGAGTTTGAGTCATTTGAATCCATTGCAAAAAAAGCCAAAGTGCCATTTCATTCCGAAATAATAGATAACAAGTCAGTAACAAAAACAATAGTGTCATATTCCAAATCTAAAAAATTCGATGTGATGGTAATGGGCGCTCACGGAACCTCGGGTTTGGACAAATTGGTCCTAGGCAGCGTTACCGACAGTGTCATCCACAGAGTCAGATGTCCAGTGGTCATTGTACGTTAAGGGTTTTAAAATATTAGAACAGTTACAATTCCGTTTCATCAAGGTGCAAAAATAACACAGCGTTCGTCATTTTCAAATCCTATCCAAAATTTTTTTCTTTTTTTCATCAAATTCCTTATCGGTTATAATCCCCAGTTCTTTGAGTTTGGCTAGTTTTTCCAGAATCTCAATGCTTGCGGCACCGTATTGCGTACCCAGTTTAATTCGTCCGACCAATAATTCAAAAAAGTGAAAAAAGGCACCCGTAATTTTCTTGTAGAGTTTCGGACTTTGTTTTTTTAATATAGCACCTTGTTTCAAACTTTTTTCTTTTATTTTTATTGATTTCTCCCGGATTGATTTTAAATATTGCTGTGATTTTAAATAATCTGTCCCCGTAGCGGTCGCGTCATAAATCTTTTCCAAGGATTCTTTCCCAAATTGTTTTCCGTAATCTACAGCCTGGGCATAATTTTTTGCCAAATCATCAAAAACTTCCCCCTGTTTTTTTTGAACCGTTTTTTCAAAATCCACAGATTTTTTATTTTTTTTAACCATGAATAATCTTCACACTGATAACGCAGATTGATTATTTTAATATCTTCATTTTCCAGAATGGTTGAGCAGGCACGGGTAAAACTACAGCCAGAGTCATTTAGATTTGTGAGTGTTTTCCGTTATCTTTTTTAATTCAGAAAGGATCAAGACAAGGATTTCCTTATCGCTTAACTTCAAAAGTTCCACTGTTTCTTCTTCTGTGAATTTAATTTCTTCATTTATTTTTGCATATGTCTCAAGATCAACCATACATCATAGCAGAAACATGGCGAATGGTTAAACTTTCCCATATCCGGTTGAGTGCAGAAATAGATGCAGATCCCAAGAAGCCAGTATGCCTAGTAGGAAATGGAAAGAAATGTATCCATCTCAAATAGGCATCTAGTGATCATAATTGAGCCGCAAGATTTTCGCAACATTGTCAATGATTGCCCTGGTATCAATAGGAATTTTTTCAAATTCTCCAGCTTTTGGACATTTTGATCATTTGCCACATAACAATGGCGGCGGAGACGACTTGGGAAGATATTATGTGAATCAGGCACTAGAGCCGGATTATGCAAAACCAGGCGAACCCACACATATTGAATTCAGCATACAGGATGACCACGGAAACGATGTAGGCGATGTTCTGACCGCCGTTGAGATTTATGATGCCAATACGTATCAAAGAATAGAGTTTTTCCCCTGGAAGCTTCACAGCACAGGTGATTTTGAAGTTTACTACACGTTTGAAAAAATTGGGAATTATTTTGTGGTCATCAGCTTAGCTGATGAGAATTCATCGCCAGAACACATCATGCCGCCAAGACGCATCATTACGAGCACTTTGGATTGTGATTGTCAACGAGCGCTATTCAACATATCCATCACGCCGGATATCGGAACCGTGTGGAACCTGGTAATGTTAATTGCAATAGCATTGCCACTAATTGTATTCGGCTCAGGATTGACAGTGCATTATTTGAATTTGAAAAAGAAAGGAAGGCAGCCGGGCAAGTCAGAGACGGTGAAATATGCAGTCATGTTTTTAGCGATAGCGGGCGGGATAATCCATCTAGGCGTTTACGCAGATCATGGGAGTTTAAGAATAGCTTACAGCGTATTTTTGTTAGCAGCTGCTGGAACTCAGGTAGCGTTTGGCACATTTTATGTGTTAATGACTGTCATACAGCCAATCAAAACATCCAGACAGTCAATAATTTTGCATTATAACAAAACGGTTTTGCTAAATCTAATCGGATTTGTAGGCACTGCAGTTTTGCTAGGATTGTATATCTACGTAGTAATTTTTCCTCCGCCATTGTCTCCAGACGGACAACCAGAAGAGATAGAGTTTGACGGAGTCTTTTCAAAATCAGTAGAGATTGCAACCATGATAGGAATTCTTTACCTTATGCAGTACGAGAAAAAGAAAAAGAATGCATTGCTTGCAGATAGCAGCATGCAAGCAAAATAACTCGGACCGTTTTTTTCCAACATGAAGATAGGAATGTGTCAATAACAAGTCCGAATGCAAAATATGAGAACTGCCCATGTCAGGCAAAACGAGCGATGAATCTAAGACTGATCTTTTTGGGCAGTCGTGTCAATTCCCGTTTTTCGATCCTTCCGATATTCAAGCTTTAACCAGATAGGGGTGATAATTGTAGTAACTGCCACCATGATTACGATTGTAGAATACACGTCACTGGTTAAAATTCCAGAGGATATTCCAATTCCTGCGACAATCAATCCCACTTCTCCCCTAGAAATCATGCCTATTCCAACTCGCATTCCCTGTTTCTTGTTTTTCAGGAACATCCATGCAGGCAGTCCACAGCCAAAGAATTTTGTCGATACTGCAACCACTATTAGAACTCCGCTTAACAGAAGGATTTCGACATTCACCGCCCTCAAGTCCACTTGAGCGCCAATTATCGCAAAGAACAGTGGCGCAAAAATCAATCCAATCTTGCCGACAAAGTTTTCAATTTTATCAAATACTTTGCTTGTGGATAACGCCATGCCTACTGCAAATGCGCCTACAATCGGTGACAGACCTATGCTGCCAGCTAACGCGGCTGCTCCAAAAAATGAAGCAGTTGCAATACCCTCCACACTTCCTTTTGCTTTCCACAGTCTCGGTGTAACTATTTTTGGCATCACTATTACGGCCACAATTAGCATGATTGCAAAGAATCCCAATACCTCGAGTATCGTAACCATTACATCCATGATGTCGATTTGTCCCAGACCACCTTCCCCCGTTGCAATTGATGATACCACAGAAAGAACAGCTATTGCAAGAATATCGTCAACCACTGCAGCTCCTATTATTAATCGGGCCTCTGGAGTTTTGATTTTTCCAAATTCACTCAGCACCTGAATTGAGATCGCAATACTGGTTGCCGTAAGAGCTGTCGCAATCATCATTGACTGCAATGCGTCAAAACCAAACTGTTGGAATACCAGCAATCCTACAAAGAATGGGACGACCACGCCGAATGCTCCAACTGTGAATGCCGCTTTTCCCCCTTTGAAAAATTCTCTCGGCGTCATCTCCAATCCCGCAATAAACAAAATTACGATGGCGCCAATTTCTCCAAGAACCCTGATTTCACTGCCAATTACGAGAAGCGGCTCTCCGTCATACAGAAGATATGCCCCCAGTGCAAATGGCCCAATAATCATTCCAGCTAGGAGTTCGCCTAACACTACTGGAAGATTCAATCTTAGGAAGAGTTCTGCCATGAGTTTTGCAGCAAAAAGCAGTAGCGCAATACCTATGATTATCGCAATAAAGTGTGTCTCTGCCGCCATTGATTTTCTAACAAGTGTAGGTATGGGGCACTAAAATATTATTGCAAAAGAAAAAAATCAATTTTTCGTCAACCTGTACTAGGGTTCAAGAAAGGAAGCGTAGGCTTGGTCTTTCAGCCACTTACTCCAGATTCAAGGCCACGTGGATTCAGGCACCAAATTGAGGATAGAAATTGACACAGAGCAGGTCTGAACCAGTTTGGAGTTAATTTTACTAAATACAGATCATACAAAACTGAGCGACAATGCCCGCACTATTCATCATCTTGAAAGATCCAAGTCAACCCCACCATATCTAATGCAGAGATAGTAGTTGGAACTTGGTTTTTGACCTCATGCTCTTCCAGAGAAAATGACTGATCAGTGTTTTGGCCATGCTTGTATTGGATTATTGTTGACATGGTATGTAATTACCAAATTTACTTAAAACCTTAATGAACAAATCGTCCATACAAATCATCAGTAGTTCCTAAATACTATTTTAGAAAATACAGCATAGTTGAAATTGTCACCAAACAACAAATCGTTGTAGGTCTTAAGTTTCAACTATATCACAATATCAAGACTGGATGAAATGTCGGAATTTAGAATCTAATCCGCCCCATATTCCAGGTGGTCACACTTTGGACAATAGTATTCAGTCGGGATATTTTTTGTTTCGTTTCCCCTTCTTTTGACTTTGAGTGACGTAATGTCCATGTCAACATCGCACTTCTTACAAATTTTAGTCATAAATGCTCCATACAAATAATGAACTTAAGCGTATTGGGATTTAGAATCCAGCCTTGTTGAAAAGCATAGCCCTACAGACCAACAGTCGTTTAGCTAAAGAGGGTCAGTTGTGAAAATCAGATTCTGCAATCGCGGTTTTTTCAGTCAGTTCAGACAAGCATGGCAAAGCAAGGTTTATTGGCTTAAAAATATCATATTTACAGTAATTGGTTTGCACGCCAAGGTATTCTATTGGGTTTCGGCCTAGTAGAGTATCCCTAGGAAGGGAACATGGTTGTCTTCCTAGGACATCACATTCTATCAGGGGCTTTGATCCCAAGAAGATCTAGTGATTTTTCCAGAACAATCCTGAAGGAATTTACCAGACAAAGACGCGAATTTTCAAGTTCGGCATCACCCAAATCCAAAACCTTTGATTTTTCATAAAATGAGTTGAATGCCACTGCCAAATCATAGCAATACCTTGCAATTACTTTTGGGGACAAATTATTTGCAGCGTCTAGAACCTGTAAATTAAAGAGGCCGATATTTTTAATCAAATCCAGTTCGGATTTTTCCTTCAGCAAAGAGAAATCAACGTCTATTGTGGGAGTGCGGCCAGATTTCTCCAATATTCTTGAAGCCCTGGCATGGGTGTATTGGATATAGGGCGAAGTGTCACCCTCCAAACTAAGGGATTTTGTCAAATCAAAAGTAATGATTTTGTCCAAATCTTGTTTTATCATCTCGTATCGCAGAGTGCCGACTGAAACTGAATGCGCAATGGCTTCAATTTCAGAGTCGCCCATCTCAGGATGCCTTTTCTTGGTTTCGTCCTTTGTTTTTTCTTTTAAAATTTCATACACAGAGTCGGCAGAAACGTACAGACCTTTTCTGCCGGACATTTGGGCTTGTTTGCCATCGGTGTCCAAGCCGAGTGTTTTTGCAGTCTCTGAACTCAGAGTGACAGACTCGTATCCAAGGTGATTGTATGCATCGGGGACAGATTTGAATTTGCCCATCAATGAAGTTATAATTTTTTGCAACCTTGCTTGCCTTGAATCAATTACAGTGACAACTTTTTCGCCTGCAAAATTTTTAGATATTTTGTCAGATTCTTTCAAAGTTGTTTGCCACAGGACTCTAGAATCAGGTTGCTCTTTTTCGTATTTTTCATAGTTGAACGGATCCTCAAGCAAGCCCAATTTCCAAGCAGCGTATGGAATATCTTTAGCAATATACGTTGCAGTTCCATTACTGCGAACAATCACCTTGTCTTCTTCTTTGTCTTCACCGCGAATTACCCAGCAGCCCCCATTCTTACCCTCATTTTCAAATTCAACCAGTTTCATCTCTTTGAGTTTTTCAAAGATCCTACTCCAAAGACCTGAACGAATAATCTGAGATTCAAAATTCAGACAGTCATAGGTGACACCAAGATTCCAACAAGTTTCAAGTTGCCCTGCCAAGACTCGTCTAGTGATTTTATCGGCAAACTTTGCAATTTCAGAGTTGCCATCTTCAAGTTCTTTGAGAACGTTTTTTCTAATATCCTCGAGGCCAGGATCAGCCTCGTATCTCTCAGTAGTTTTAACATAAACATCGTCACCGCAATAATGATCAAATTTCTTTCCGTTCGGGGGCTCTTGCGCATACCCAAAGTGTTTGAACCCAACCACAATGTCAGCAACCTGAAGTCCAGAATCATCAATGTAATTTAGCACATTTACTTTGTAGTTTGCTTTTTCCAAAATTCTAGATACAGTGTCTCCGATGACAATATTTCGAATATGGCCAATGTGAAGTGCTTTGTTTGGATTGACACTAGTATGCTCAACTACAATTGTAGAGCCATTGCCAATATCAACATCACCGCATGTGTCAAGATAGGACTCGGAGAGAATCAGTTGGGATAATTTTTTCCAGTTTGCAAAGAAATTCAGATATCCAGAAGGATGTGCTTCGGATTTTAAAACCAGTGTGTTTGTACATTTAGAGTATTTTTCGGAAAGCATTTCAGCAATTTCTTTAGGGCTTTTTTTCAGTTGTTTTGCAAGCAAATAAGAGATGTTCGAGCTT
>JAQBHN010000038.1:0-11476 GCA_032127635.1 Nitrososphaerota archaeon | reverse complement strand
TGTAATCATCATGGGGCGCATGTTCATCTGCATCATCTCCATTGACATTTTGTTCATGTATGATGATTTTTTACCCAGCTCGGCAATTTTGGCTTGATCTTTTGCTCTCATTGCAGACATTCTTTCCTTTTGCCATCCTTTGGTTTCCTTCATAATTCGTTTTAGTTTGTCTTGATCAACCATTTTTTTTCTAACCATGGCATTGAATAGATTGAGCACGATTCCAAACCCAGTCACGCCAAATAATGTCAAAATTGCACCCTTGACTATCGGATCTGCACTTCCTAGTGCCTGTCTGCCTTTACTCATAAATGAAAAAATTCCCCCGTCATCGCCTTGAAGAAAAATATGGTCAAGGAAAAACATGAGAAAATTTGAATCCATACTTTCAATCATGTCAGACTCATCTCACAGATTACGTATGTGTGGTTTTTCTCAAAATAATCTGCATCAGTACTTCTTTTGAATAGTCTATGCCGTGCTCGTCATCAGTATGTTTCCCAAATTCCTCAAGAACGGATTCCACTGCCCCTTCAGATGCAAAATTGCAGTCAAACCCATAGTCACTGCATTTCAGTTTTATCAATCACAGTTTCTTCTATTTTTATGCGTAATATACTTCAGTTAACAATGTTAACCTGCACTTCAGAAAAAAGATAATGCAGAAACAAAGATCAGGAATTAACCGTGTCTCAAATGACGTAAACGAAAACTAGGACGTGAATTAAAAATCAGAGTCATTGTCATTTCCTTTTGGAGCGAGATTCGCTTCTGCATCAATCACATATTGAAAAAACAGTATTTAGAATCTGCTTAACAGTGTTAAGGCAAAAATTATTCTTCAGAATGTTTTTTTCCTAGGTTTTGTTCTAAGAAGAGCGCCACAGCAAGGACACTGAGGATTTGCAGTTTTGACAAAAACGGAACACATTGAACATCTTTTTTGTCCAGATTTATATCGCAAACCAGTTGGAACTGCATCTACCTCCAATGAATCACATATACCCCTACAGCAATAGGTCATGCCTATGGAAAGTGACTCCTTCCAACCTGAAACTTTTCCAACCTCCACCAACCTTCATTTTTTTTAATCGCAAGATTTTCTTCATCGTCTTCATTCATGATGGCAGTTTTATTTGATTTCTAATAAAATTGAATTAACATTGTTAAGTATTCGCTATATACTATACAAAAATAGTTAGATGAGAATGAATGGTTTGAAGAATAATATTTTTTTAATCATAGGCAATCCAGAACATATAAAACGAAATTCAGCGAATGTAAAAGAGGATGGATTTGCCAGATAATTCCAACAACATTTTAAGCTCAATGGATCTTTTTATTGAAAAAATTCAACAGCTTAGGGGAATTATGCTCGGGGTTTCATTCTCAGCGCTAATTTTAGCGCCTCTTGCAATAGGAATTTCAATATATCTAATCTCACACCCGAAATTCCTTCAGATAATAGAGCATGAGGGTGAATTTGCAATATTATTGATGATCTTGATAACAGTGGTTTTAGTCACTTCTGGAATTTGGCTAGTGGCAGGCATACAGCAGTTCAAATCACTTAATTCGTGGAACAGAAGGTATTGCGGTTATTTGAAGAAAAGGGATGATTTGGACAAAGAGATAACCTCAAAATTTCATCTAGATGAAGAATAGCTATTCAAGATCAAACACAGAACTGGATATGCCGCTTCTTGGAAACAGTTTTTCAAAAGGTTCTAAAATTTCATGACAGAAATTCATTCCCTTGTGAGTTACCTTGAAGATGGTAATGGTTCTTTTCCCCTCTTTGGTTTCCACTCTTTGTATCATCTCGTTATTCTCCAAATTATCTAGAATCTGTTTGTGTTTTGTAATATTTAATCCGCAAAAACTAAACAATGCAGTTTGGTTGAGCTGACCATATTCTGAAAGCGTCAAAATAATATCCTTTACAATGTAGACTCTTTCGCGATATTTTTTAGAATCAACCATACCCCACCATGAAAATGTTGCTACTTTAACTATTATGGGAATTCAATACAGATTAACAATGTTAAGCAACGCCTTATAGTGTCAAATTCCCAATTTCATCATGAAACCAAAGATATCCCTTAACAAAAGCATTGTAAAAAATATTCTGAAAAGAGAAACTGTCTTTTCAAATACGTGTAAAATCTGCAGTATGGAATTTACTGATCCTGAAAGAACAAAAAAACACATGGTTAAAGCTCATTCAAAACCAAAACGTGAAAAAGAAGGGCATTAAAAATGGCCAAAGCATACAGCCTGACAAGATGTGAATCAGGCTCAGAGATAGAAGCCATTTCATCACTGGGGGAAAATAATGGCATTGCAGAAGATCACGGCACCCTTGGCCTTTACGATATTATTGCAAAGATTGAACTGGAATCAGAAGAGAAGATTATAGATGTCATCACTGGAATTATTCGCAAAATGCCAAAATTGATGGTGACCAAACAAATAGACCTGAAAAAAGCCACCGACTAAAAGAACGAGTCAGCGTTTCCCAGATGTGTTTAATGCAATTTTTTAAAAAAAACAGTGAGGCAGGCGGATATCGCCAACGCAACTTGATGTAAATACAACACATCAGACCATAACTGCATGAGTTTAGCAAAATTTACAATAATTGGCGGTGCCATCATATCGCTTGCAATCATAGTATTATCCATAGTAAATTTTCTAGCAGATGTTTGAATCAGTGTTTACTTTAACCCGTCCGAGAAAAGATCATGCTTGGATTAAAACACACAACAAACTAAATTTCATTTTCACGTTTTCCCATATCGATGCGTGTAATTGTAGCGATTCCGCAGGGTTTCTTCTGTAATTAAGATAAAATTACAACGCCCTCAAACGCGTTGGGGTTTGTGCAGGTGTACTCGGAATTCTGCCTTAGCTATAATTCAAATTCCTGGCGACATTTCTCGCATTTTGCCCTCTCTTGTCCAGGGGAGCCAAGAAGGAAAATTTTACCGATTGTTTTGCACAGAGGACACATTCCAGTAGTGGCATTTTTCGGACCAGTACGAATAATTTTTTGTGATTTTCTTCGTCCCATGAAAAAACTTCTTGAATCGGTCTATTAAGTTTTAATGGCGCGGGGAGAGGGATTTGAACCCACGTGTCCTTGCGAACATGAAATTAGCAATCTCACGCCCTACCGAGCTAGGCGACCCCCGCATAAAGATGCCTAGAATGTATCTGTAAATAAATTCATTCGTCGCCAAATTGGCTGTAATTGTTCATTATCTCCTCAATCGGGAGCCTCTTTCCGCCTACGATTTTCAGATCCACCTTTATTTTTTTGCCAGATATGGTCAGGATGTTGTAGGTATTTTCAAACAATCCGCGAACCCTCTCAGATGTGGCAGTTCCGGCATTGACCACAGTCAGTGATCCGAAAGTCCAGGCCCACGGCCTGTGTTTGTGTCCGCACAATACCACATCGACTTTGGAATCCAGCACGGCCCTTAGAACGTCACCTGCGTCAACAACGGTGAGCTGATCAGAGCCAGTGTCAGGGATTGAAATCAGGTGGTGATGCATCGCTACAATTTTCACCCTGTCCTTGTATTTTTTCATGGTTCTCTCCAGCCACAGGTTTTGCCGGTATCCAACCTCGCCATTGTTTCTATCAGGCCGGGCGGTTCCAACTGTAACTAGTACGACATCATCACTCAGCTCATTGACAGTTTCAAACGGAAAGAATTTTTTGAACAGCAAATAGCCGGTGTTCCTGTAATCATGGTTTCCACTAATCGTGATAATTTTTTTTGTTTTGAATTTTGTCAGCAGTGATTTGCATTTCTCATATTCGCTCATCAGCCCCTCGTTTGTCAAATCGCCTGTAATTACAATCACGTCGGGATTCAGCTCGTTTACCTCGTCAACCAAAATATCAAATTTTTCCTGCAGAAACTGCGAGCCCACATGAAGATCGGAGATTTGGACTATCTGCATTTGAATATGGCTTGTCAGATTGGGTATTAAATCATCTCCATGAAAAAGACACGGAGAATGTTTCAAAATGCAAGATAGAATTAAATAATAAACGCCTCAAATTTTTGCAGTTTTGAGTAAAAAAGCGGCAGTAATGAAAGGTGACGGCATCGGACCAGAGGTTGTCGATTCAATGTTAAGGGTGTTAAAGGAATGCAACCTTCAATCAGAGCTAATTCTTTGCGAAGTTGGCTCGGAGCAATGGGAGAAAAACGGCAGAAAAGACGCATCATACATTCCTGATGCAACCATGAAAACCTTGGAAGAATCAGATTGCTGCTTCAAGGGCCCGACAACCACGATCCCGGTTCCAGGCGCACCCAGAAGTGTCGCAGTTACATTAAGACAGAAGTTTGATCTCTATGCAAACATCAGGCCGACTAAGACTTATGAGAGACTGACGCCGAACAGGAAGCTTGATTGCGTCTGCTTCAGGGAAGCTACCGAGGGGCTCTATACCGGCGTAGAGGTAAAAATCACAGACGATGCAGCGATAGCAATCAGGAAGATCACAAGACATGGAAGCAGAAGGCTGGCTGACTCTGCAGTGGATTGGGCAAACAAGTTCAACATGAAAAAAATGGTTGCAATTACAAAAAGAAACATCCTGAAGCAGACTGACGGAATATTTTGGGAGGAAACACAGAAAGCAGTCGAAGGAACAGGAATTGAATTATCTGAAATTTACATAGACAACATGGCGCAGCAGATGGTGATTGCCACCGAGCAGTTTAACGGTTCTGTACTTGTCAGCACCAACTTATTCATGGACATTATTTCCGAGCTTGCATCAGCTCTTGTTGGTTCAATCGGGCTAATCTACTCCGCCAACATCGGGGACAGCTATGCAATGTTTGAGGCGGCGCATGGAAGCGCCCCACAGTTTGCAGGGCAAAACAAGGTAAATCCGACTGCAACCGTCCTGTCAGGAGCTTGGATGGCAGATTATCTTGGAGAAAGGGAAATCAGGGACGCAATCTTTGCCGCAACTGACAGAGTAATCAACGAGGGGAAGGCAGTCACATGGGACATTGGTGGCAGCGCATCAACGACGCAGATGACAGATGCAATCGTCACATACGCTAAAGAAAATTTAAGAAAGTAATCAGAGTTGCGCCTCTACCAGGATCAGCTCTTCAAAGAACAATTTCTTTTTTGCAATGATTCTTGTTTTCAAGCCTAGCTTTTGGGCATATTCAATCAGTTTTTGATAGTCGGACAGTGACGAGGTTACAAAGACGAATCTTCCGTTTTCAGCCATGTTGCCAATCACGGAGTCAAGTATTTTTTTTGGAATTTCAAACCCGTCCTTGCCCCCGTCAGTTGCAACGTCCAGGATTTCGTCAGTTGCAAGATAAGGCAGATTGCACACGATGAAATCAAACTTTATCCTTAACGCATCTGAGCCATTGCAGCAAACAATGTTTTCTGTTTTGTAAGTTTGATCTTTCAGCACATCGAAGTTGATGTCGGTGCCAACTACAAACGAAAAATTTTCAGAAAGTAATTTTGTCAGATAGCCTGATCCGCTGCCAACATCCAAGGCGAAATTACCTTTTTCGTTCTCAATGTTGTCCACCATGAAAAAAGTATCCTCAGACGGAGGATACTCTTCATTTTTCAAGAATTTTGTTTGCAAGATCTACTATCTCCTCCCCCGAAAGATCATCCACTCGTTTGTCAACGGCAGATTCCTTGTGAAACTGTTTCAAAATATTTTTAATGGTTTTTCTTCGATACGAGAATATTTTGTTGATTGTCTGAATAAGATCCACGGACAGATTGGTTTTTTTGACTATTTTTAGAACTACGGAGTCAATTTTTGGGGGAGGGGAAAAATTGTTTTTGCCCACTTTTGACAGCACTGTAATGTCAAATGCGGAAGTCGCAATAATGCTTATGGCTTTTCTTTGCTTTGAGGATTTGGCAAGCAGTTTCTCAGCAAATTCTTTTTGAACCATAATCACCCCGTGGGAAAACGAGGTTTGTGCCAGCCATTCCACGGCATCCTTGCTCCTAGAATACGGAAGATTGGAGACAAAGATGGTGAAAGTGTCATTGCTCTTCAAGCCGTCGCCGGATTTTAAGACCAGGTTGTGTATGTTAGAAAATTTGGATCTTGCGCCTCTGACTAATGCCTCGTCCAGATCAACTGAAATCACCTTGGCGGCATTTTCGCACAGGAGTGGGGTCAGGATTCCGCGTCCAGTGCCAATCTCAAAGACGGTGTCATTTTTTGTGATTTTTGCCTCAGAGACGATAAATTTTGCTATAGATGTGGAATTTAGAAAGTGCTGCCCAAGGCGTTTTCGCTTTATCATCTCTTGACAAAGAGATTCATTCTGCTTTCGCCCGTGATTTCGTCAAGGATTCGTTCAGAAATATGTTTGACTGGCTCCTTGAATCCGACACGATCTTGCAAATCACGATAGCTTTCAAACTTTTTCTTCTCTCTTTCCTCAAGCATGCTTTTCATGTAGGTTTTTCCAATTCCAGGAATCAGTTCGAGCGCATGGATTCTCGGAGTTAGCGGTTGTGCGTTGTTCAGGTACGCGACAAATTTTTCCTCGTTGTTAGCTACAATATTTTCAACTACAGACTCCAACTCGCTCTGAGCAGACGATGAAACGTTGTCATATTCCAGCTTTCCCAAAACAGACAGGACTTTGGTTCTTCCGTCTTTTCCGATATAGATTTTTTCGCCAATCTCAAACGTGGAGTTTGGAATTCCAAGTATTTCCAACAGTGTCAATCTGTCTTCCCCGATAGCTGTAATGATGATTCCGTCTCTTCCTCTCACAGTTGATGATTTGCCTCTAGAGTTGAAATCCAACACATATGCGTACTCCTCATACTTTCTAGTTGGGGGTTTTGCCCGATACAAAATAGAACGCTCCTAAAAAGTTACGAATGCTCCTTGATTATTTTGAGCATTTTTTCCAGGGTTTCAGCAAGAATTAATTTTTTCCAACCAAACGTGAAGGAACGTAATTCCGCCAAACTTGTAGGTCTAATGTTAACTATCTCAACAGCCTCGTCTTCTGTCAACTCACATTCCTTGACAAGTTGTTTTTTCATTTCCTTTGCTTCTTTTGCATCGGTTGTTGTAAATTTTGAAACATAATCATATGTCCAACGCTGAATTTGATCCATCTCTTCAACATCAACTTTACCTAAAATTTCCTTAACTTCTGCAAGTGAAATTGCTTGTTTCTTTTTTATCTCTTCCATATTATACACCGAATGGTTTAATGTGATCCAATCTTGTGATTAAGGTTTTTGTTTTATCACCCAATTTTACATCAAGAGTAACTGCACGTCTGCCGACATTTGTAACTATGCCCACTTTGCCGTGGTATCGTCTGTGTGGCAATCCTTTGTGCTGTCTAGGATCAATGATGACAAGTGCTTGCTGTCCCTCTTTGTATTCACGTAACAAAAACGAGACTCCCCTAGGGGCCTTTTTTGTCATGACGGATCTAGATTTATGCTTAAATCCATGTGAACGACCGTGGGACTTCTTAGTTGCCATGTGTGTAAAATCTTTGAAAGCCCTATTTTAAGACTTAGAAAAGTTGGGTCCGGTTTGACCGGCAAGATCAGTTCTAAGCTGACCGCATGCAGCAGAAATTTCCGTGCCTTTTTCGATTCTAACGGTACAATTCACTCCTGCCTCGGATAAAATTCGTTCAAATTCCTGGACATTTTTTTCTGACGGACGTTGGAAATCGCCTGCAGTAGGATTAATCGGGATCAAGTTCACATGAGACCCGTTTCCCCTCAAAAGCCCAGCCAACTCGGTTGCAATTTCAGGCGAATCGTTGACTCCCGCCATAAGCGCATATTCAAACGTCACACGACGCCCAGTTTTTTTAAAATAATTTCCGCCCAGCTCAATTATCTCCTCCACAGAATTGGGGCTGGCAGTAGGAACCAGTTTTTTTCTTAATGCGTTGTTTGGGGCATGAAGGGAGATTGCCAGACCTATCTGCAGGTTTTCTTCAGCCAGTTTTTCAATTCCAGATTTGATTCCAATTGTAGAAATTGTAATGTGTCTTTGGCCCAATCCGAATCCCCTATCATGCGTCAAAATTTTCACAGACCGGATCATTTCATCATAATTTGCCATAGGTTCCCCCATGCCCATGAAAACTAAATTTGTCACATGCTCCCCTCTTTGCTGCAGTATTTCTGCAAAATGAATTACTTGCGACACAATGTGTTCTGCCTTCAGATTTGTTTCAAATCCCATTTGTCCGGTTGCACAAAACACACACCCCATTGCACACCCTATCTGGGTAGAAACACAGATGGTTGAACGCGGATGGCCGCCAATTTTAGACGGATCATATTGCATCAGAACGGCCTCCACAGAATTATTGTCTGTCAGATTAAGCAACAGTTTCGTTGTATCCCCGTCCTCACTTACAATGCGATGAATTTCTTTTGCCGAACCAATCGTATACCCTCCTGCAATCAAGTCATCCCTTAATTTTTTGGGGAGCTGCGGTATATCGTTGAGGTCTTTTGGGAATTTGTAATAAAGCGGCAGTAAAATTTGATCTGCTCTATATCTAGGGTAACCCATATCCATTACAAGTTGCTCCATCTCTTCTGGAAGTAATCTATAGAGATCCGTCATAACGTATTAACAGATTCACAGAGGGATATTTTATAATTTGTTGATCAGCTAAAATATAAAAAAAATAAAAAGATAGGAAAAAGAAGAATTACTCTTCTGTAGGTTCGAAATCATCTGATTCGGTTTCGACCGTAGCCTCTATCTCAGGCGTTTCCACCGCATCGTCGGTCTCAGGCGTTTCCACCGTGGCCTCTATCTCAGGCGTTTCCGCCTCATCATCTACCTCAAGATCTTTTGTTTTTTTGGTAGATTTCTTGGCAGTTGCCTTTTTGGTGGTCTTTTTGTCAGCGTCTTCAGGATCAATTACACCTGCTTCACCAAGAGCAAAGATTACTTCCTCCTCAGGATGGTGAGGGCTGTCTACCATTCTAGCAATTCGTTTCTTGCCTGATTTCTTAAAGTAGATTCTGTAGGTACTTGTATGTGCAACCACATTTCCACCGATTGGGCGTGTTGGATCTCCAAAGAAGACATCAGGTGATGCCATAACTTGGTTTGTTGCAAGTGCAGCGCAGTTGTATGTCTCTGCAATTCGTGACAACAAATGAACAAAATGATTTAATTTTTGTTGTCTTACAGACAATGTTCCCCGTCCAAGATATTCAGCACGGAACAGTCCAACTGCAGAATCTGCAACAATTAATTTGACATTGTTTTCCTCAATTACAGGTCCAGCTTCTTCCAAAATCAGTATTTGGTGTGAGCTGTTATATGCACGAGCTACTATGATACGGTCTAAAACTTTTTCAGGATCCATATCGTGTGCCTTGGCAATAGATACAATTCTTTCAGGTCTGAAAGTGTTTTCAGTGTCAATATACAAGACAGACCCGTCAAGACCGCCTTCTTCTTTGCTTTTTTGAACCATCACAGACATGGTATGTGCAAATTGTGTTTTACCGCAACCAAACTCACCATAAACTTCTGTCAATGCCTGAGTCTCAAGACCGCCATCAAACAAAGTATCAAGGCAGTTTGTACCAGTTGTGATTCTGCCAATATTTTGTCGGTGCTTGTAAATTTCAGTTGCACTTGTAAAATGACTGGCAATTATTCCACCCTCAACCAAATGCTGTCGGGCTTTTTCAACAATTTTTTCAGCAGTATCTTTTTCCATTCCTGTAATGGATGCAATTTCAACAGGACCTCTGACGATGAGATCCATGACGTTGTGGACACCTGCATCGGACAATTTTCTTGTAGTTACAGGACCTACGCCCTCTAAACTATCTAATCTTAAATCTTCAACCATACCGTATAGTACGGTACCAGTACTTTATAAGTTTGTTGTTTGAGAAAATGATCGCAAAATAATAAAAATATTCTAAAACTGACTAGCGTCTCTTTCTTCTTTGTCCGGGTTTGTTTTGACCGGGGAATCTGCCTAGGACAAATCGCTTGTTGAAGTTGCTTTTGTTTGCAACACTGGAGCTATCGCCTACAATCTTTCTGCCTTCGACTTTTGGAGTTTGCCCTCTTACCTTACCTGCCTTGGTAAGTGAACCGTGTGTTGCCATGGTTTTGAATAAGAATTAGTGAATTTATGTATTTGTATGACTACCAGTACTTGGCTTTAACAATCTCGATGACTTTTTCGTGTTCCTTGCTCTTTCTGCGCGCATATTTCTCCATTGCACCGAGCGGAATTCCTCCAAGAGATCTGGCAAGTGCGTTAAAGGCGTATCTCTGCGGGCCCTTTGAACCAGTCTTGGTCATGAATTTTTGAATGCCGTATTTGAAATTGTGCTGCCATGTCTTGTAAAGGACTCCGAGTTGCGCAGGAGTCATCTCATTTCCAATGTTAAAGAACTGTGATTGCTCTAGCAATCCAATTGGAACGAATGTGAGTGCGGTAGCAGTGAACATTGAATCAGGCTGTTCATGCTCTAATTCACTGAGCAGTCGAATGGTATCCCATGAATCCTCAGGGGTTTCGTCATTGTCAAGACCCATAATCAAGGTAAATGCTGGAATCCAGTAATTTTCATTCATTGTCTTTACGCCTTCTTTTACCACCCAATGCCATTCAGATGGATCGTATGGAGCAAGTTTCCTGTCAGCATATTTGCCAATCAGCCTAAGGCTTCCAGTTTCAAGTCCTGCCTGGACGCCAATCATGTTATCAGGGCCGGCCCTCATTATTTTTGAGAGGTTTGGAAGGAGCTTCTCATCAGCTATTGCGCCGGCCAACGTCCCGTGTGTAGGATTTGTATGCTCCACACCGGTAGACATTATTGCAGTGAACAGTTCCTCCAACGCTTCTCTGTTTGGCTCCATTCCTTTTGCAGTTCTGGGATCCATTCCATAAACGAAAATATCATCACTGTGAATCCATGCGGATTTGGAACCGCCTTTCTTTATGTTGACTTCAATTTCTTGTTTCACTTTCTCCGGAGGATAATATCTCAAAGATCTTAATGTGACATCGCAGAACTTGCAGCCTCTGCCACAACCGCGCATCACCTCAACCATTCCGTGCATGCTTGGCTCGACAATGTCTGGAATATCTTCAAGGTCTGGTCTGTCCCAGAAATTAACAAATCTTCCATGAATTATTTTATCATCGCGCTTGAACTCTTTGATGTTTACCTTAAAGTCACTTCTTTTTCTAAAGGGATCCATGTTTTCAAACTCTCCATTAATTAAATAATTAAAAAATCGTCCAGCATGACCATCAATTTCTGGTGCAATGCCACCAAGTTCTCCTTCTAAAACTGCATACAATCCATACTCTTCAATTTTTGCAGGATCATAGTTGTATTGCCATGTTCCAGATGCACCAGAAATTACTTTTGCTTTACTTCCAGTTCTTGCTTTGGC
>JAQBHN010000037.1:0-59696 GCA_032127635.1 Nitrososphaerota archaeon | reverse complement strand
CAGATGCCCGCATTAATTCCAAAAGAAGTTGATATTAAAAGACTAAAGAAAGTCTGGCTCATCATCATAGCTATGGGATCAACTTCAGCCACAGTCGAAGAAGACAACTTAGTTGACGGTTCTTTACATCAGACATCTATCAGAGATAGTGCATTTACACCAGCACACTGGTGGCTATATTCCCACTTCATCACATTACCACTTGGATGGGGAGCAGCAGCAATCTATGATAGAAAAATCCCAGTTCTTAGAGGCCCAAATAATTCAATGAACACTGGATTGAAGATGACCATTCTTGGTTACCTTGCAACCATGTTTACAATTGGTGTCAATGAGATGTGGCATTTCTGGTTTGTAGAAGAAATCTTTGCAGTTCCAAACCATTGGATGTTTAACATGGGAGTCGTAGTGGCTTTCATGGGCGCACTAGCATACGTAGTTAGAGTATATGCTCGACTCGTAGAACTAGGTGCAGAAACTCCTGGAGAGAACCCATACGTTGCCGAGATGTACAAGATGGCCTTAGAAGGCAAATTGTACAGCAGAGCAATTCCTTAGAAAAAGTGCATTAGCACCTTTTTTTCTCTTTTATTATTTTTAAATGACGTAGATCGTACAAGTCCAATCGCTTTAAGAAAGACTTAAAAGAATCTGAATTGGAATAATTCCAGAATGACTCTTCCTAAAGGATTCGGTTCTGGCGGCGCTGGTGGATCATCAAGTGCTGATGTAGAACGAATGATTGGTAGACGCGTTGAAAATATGACTGGTATGATTACTATTTCATTCTGGGCAGCATTGATAGCAACTTTTGGTGGTACTGCAGCTGGATACTTCTATTATCCATGGGCATATCCAACCGCAAGTGGTCACTTTGCATTCATCGTACTTTCAATCATTGAGGCAATAGGTTACATCTTCTGTGTTAAAGTCATGGAAGAAGGTTCCAACAAAAACAGCAATGGCATCATTGGTGCTAGTGTTGCAGGTGCAGTTGTATTCGTACTATTTGTATCTCTATACGTTGGTTGGTAATCTGAAGAAAACCCTTCAATACACTTCTTTTTCATTTTAATTTTTAAAAATTACCTCCTGATGTATTTTTTATTATTCTAATCAAATCAAAAATGACGATCTTCATCAAACACTAAAATTTTATATACTGACCGTTTCATCACCTTCTTATGGTCTGGTTAAGACGATGTACACACTACTTATTCATAGTAGTAGTTGCAGTTAACTCAACATTGTTAACAATTAATGCAGGAGACTATATCTTCTACACTGACTGGGCTTGGACTTCGTACACGGTATTTTCAATATCGCAAACGTTGATGCTAATTGTAGGTGCTACATACTATCTTACATTTACAGGCGTTCCAGGCACAGCGACGTACTACGCTCTAATTATGACAGTATACACATGGATAGCAAAAGCCGCATGGTTTTCGTTAGGATATCCATATGACTTCATTGTAACTCCAGTTTGGCTACCATCAGCAATGCTGTTGGATTTGGTTTACTGGGCAACAAAGAAGAACAAGCACTCCTTGATACTGTTTGGCGGCGTACTGGTAGGAATGTCAATACCATTGTTCAACATGGTAAACCTGATAACGGTAGCAGACCCACTAGAAACGGCATTCAAATACCCAAGACCAACATTGCCACCATATATGACACCAATCGAACCGCAAGTCGGCAAATTCTATAACAGCCCAGTTGCGCTAGGTGCAGGTGCAGGTGCAGTATTGGCATGTACGTTTGCAGCTTTAGGTTGTAAATTGAACACTTGGACATACAGATGGATGGCCGCTTGGTCAAAGTGGGACTAAAACTCCAACCTTTTCCTTTTCATTTTATTATCTATCTGTTAGAGTATTCTCTACTCCGAAAAATTTGATTAAAAAATACCACACAGCTTGTGATCTTTTATTGTCTATTTTGACAATATGTAATCTTGTGATTATTATATGTGAAACAGCAATACAGTCAGATTCTAACTATTCCAAAACCCTTTGTAAAATGGGCTGGTGGAAAACGACAACTAATTCCAATTTTAAATGAAAATTTACCTGAATCTTTTGGCACTTATTTTGAACCCTTCTTGGGAGGTGGCGCACTACTTTTCCACATGTTAACTGAGCGTAATGGTCAGAAATGTAGTATCTCTGATCTTAATTCTGATCTTGTTTTAGCCTATACTACTATTCGAGATAGAGTAGACGACCTTATCACATCACTAAAAAATCATGAAAAAAATTATCAAAAAGACTCCAAATCATACTATTACTCGATAAGAGCAAGTACTCCTAGAAGCCAAATTGAGAAAACTTCTCGATTAATCTTTTTGAATAGAACATGTTTCAATGGGTTGTACAGAGTCAATAGCAAAGGAAAATTCAATGTTCCATTGGGCAAATACACCAATCCAAATATTGTAAATGAGGACAATCTTCATTCAGTAAGTCATATTCTGCAATCAAGTAAAGTCAATATTCAATGCAGGGATTTTGAGGCAGTACTTGGAGACGCCAAAAAAGGTGATCTGGTATACTTTGATCCTCCATATCAGCCAGTTAGTGACACTTCTAATTTTACCAGTTATACAAACAAGGCTTTCACTTTTGATGATCTCAGTAGATTGTCAGAACTCTGCATGGATTTAGATTCAAAGGGATGCAATGTACTTTTGTCAAATTCTAATTCCAAAGAAGTTGCAGATATGTTCTCAAGAAAACCTTGGAAAATAACTAGGGTTCAGGCAAACCGTTCAATCAACTCCAACTCTAAAAAGAGAACTGGACACTTTGAATTATTGATTAAAAATTATTAGGAGCTTCGAACGGGATCTGAACCCGTGACCTTTACATTACCAATGTAACGCTCTACCAGACTGAGCTACCGAAGCACAAATTCACCATGTAGAAAATCCTTATAATTCTTGATTCCGGGCAAATTTACTCTAAACTGTTAAATTTCGCCCAGATTTTTATCCTTTTGGAGGAGTAATCAAGCCTGGCCAACGATGTAGGACTTAAGATCCTATCTTTCAGGAGTTCGTGGGTTCGAATCCCACCTCCTCCACCTATCTTGGGTTTTTGATTCCTCTGGAGTTTAGAACTTCATAGACATCTGGCAATGAGAATACAAATCCTACATGGACACAGTCTTTCTCATCACAGAGCTGACAAAATAATTCGCCTTTTTGAATTGCAACTTCTGCAATTCTATTTTTGATATTGTCTTTAAGAATAACACGGTCATCATCCACTGAAATTTTTTCTATCTTTGGAGCATATCTTGCAAAGGTCTTGTCCTTTTGCATCATCTCTTCTAACATGTAAGTTACATAGCCGGCAAAACTGTTGACCCCTTTCATTGTTAGGTCGTCTTTACTCTTTTGATAAACATCATGGAATTTATCATAAACAGTTTCTGATACAGTGATTGATTTGAATCCGGCTTTTGGCAATTTACTTTTCCTTACCGTACAATAAAGTACCCAAGTATATAATGTTTTATTTCAAATTTTGCCTCGATTTTTTAAATGAAAATTAGTCTTTATAGAATACTGCGACCCAAGAACATTGTGGGTAAAGGCTATTCTGTTGAGGAGATACGAGAAAAACTAATTTCAGTTTTAGATGGCGCTGTTTCTGGAATGTCAGGTGTTGAGATTTCTGAAAAAATTGGCATCAATAGAATAACAATGTCAAAGTATCTCAAAGTTTTTGCAGCAGAAGGACTGCTTCGGCAAAAAAATATTGGAAATGTCACTTTATGGTTTTTAGAACCTGGACAGGAATCATTCCACTTTCCTGAAGATTATTTCAAAATATTTCCTAGGTATCTTGAATATTTAGTCAAAGGTACTGAAGATCAAGTTTACTCTCTAATTCGTAATTGCTTACATTCTGGAGGTACAGTGAACCGATTGATTCTCGAAGCAATTTTCCCCTCCATTGATCATATACAAAATCTGTATGATGATGGAAAAATTGGAGACTCCGAACAAAATCTTCTGATGACAACTCTTTCAAAATCCCTCCAAATATTTAATCAACTTCAGGTTGTATCTGATCCAAAAAAGAATATAATTGTCATGGCATCTGATGCACAAAGTAGATTACATTCAGAAGCAGCTTCAGCAGTTTACCACTCTGATGGGTGGAAGGTTTCTCATTTGGGGGATATGTCATCTGCAATCAACGTGTTGTTTGATCTTGATTTTCAAAAACTAATAGGAAAAATATGGAAACAAAAACTTGGAATTTTAATAATTGTGGTATTTTCCAAAACTGATGAAGGTCTAAACTTTTTTGCAGATTCAATTAATCCCATAAAAGAAAAGTCTGGAAAACATATGAAATTAATACTTTGTGGAAAAGTCTCTAAAAAAACCAAAATAAATTCTGATTTGACATCTGAAAAAATTGGAGATATTTTACAATGGTCTCAAACTATCTCTCAAAATTTAAAATAATGAAAAATGGGCCCGATGTGATTCGAACACATGACCTTTCGATTATCAGTCGAACGCTCCAGCCAAGCTGAGCTACGAGCCCACGAACAAATCTCTAGGCTAGACTCATTTAAGTTTAATTTTCCTTCCACTTGATTGAGCAGCCAATTGAAGGGTCAAAATCTTTCTCAATTTTCTCTCCATCTAACAATTTCCCCATATTGACAATCATTGTTTTTTCAGTTACTTCGTCATCTGGTTTCATGGCATTGTCTATTCTTCCATGAAAAACTAATTGCTTTTGTGCATTAAATAAGAAGGGATCTGGAGTGCACATTGCACCGTATTTCCTTGCAATCTCCTGTGTTTCATCTACCAGATAATCAAACCCAAATCCTTTCTCTTTGGCAGTCTGTTTCATGGCATCAAAACTGTCTTCTGGATAATTCGCAGAATCATTGCTGTTAATTCCAATAATCGCTATGTTCTTTCCATATTTTTCATATAGTTCATTGAGAGCACCTACTTTTGCTTTAACATATGGACAATGATTGCACATGAAAATTACTAAAATCCCTTTGTAACTGGAATAATCACTTATTGAATGTGTTTTGCCATCAATCCCCATTAATTCAAAATCAGGTGCAATATCTCCTGTTTTTAGTTTAATCTGTGATTCCAAAAGTACCATATTGGAATTATCGTGATTTCAAATAAAATTCTTACCGAGAAGACAACAATTAAAATCCACACTTTATTCATTCTTCTTGTGGGCCGGTAGTATAGCCTGGTAGTATACCCGCCTTGCACGCGGGGGGTCACGGATTCGAATTCCGTCCGGTCCACTTTCTAACCTCAACGATCTATGCTGAAATTCGGACTTCAAGATGGATTTAAATAGGATTAGTTCCCGTTTTTCAATATGACAAGTGCAGCAGACGCATGGCCGGTATTCATACCACTCATTGTTGGTTTAACTCCAGGTTTAATTTACTGGTTAGCAATTACCGCAAAGAGAAAATAAGTTTTATACCATTTTTAATTTCTTTTTATTGATTTCACAGTGTAAACTGGGTTTAACGTTCTTACCTTTCTTGTTCATTATTTGATATGTTACACAAAATTAATCTATTCTAACAAGAAAAATTATGACAAAAGTGGTTCTATGTGCATTTTTGATATTATTACTGATTCCGTTTAGTCAGGGCTTTTCTCAAGTAACAGACAATCTTCCAACATTAACTGTCTTCCTTAACAGTGAAAACATTCACGTCTATCAGGATTCTGACGGATATACTGTTGTAGTTGGAATTGTTGAAAACAATAATTCTCTCACACCTATAACCAATGTAAAAATTCAGGCAATGTTTTTTGATGAATTTGGTCTTGCTCCTTTGGAAGTAATACAGGGAAATACCATACTTGAGGTAATTCCACCTAATGGAAAATCCCCTTTCTCTATTCGCTCTGAAAGTCCCAATCCTAGCATATCTAAAGCGTCTGTTTATCTTTTAGGCGACTACACCCCTTCAAATGTAAAAGAAAAAGGACTTTCTGTATATTCTAGTGATGTGTTTTTGGATACTTCTTTAAAATTTTCTGGGGTTCTTCAAAATAGCGGCGCTCCAAATTCTGATACTAATGTGTATCTTGCATTCTATGATGGTTTTGAACCTGCACGAATTCTCAGTGTATCCACAATAAAACTTGGTGATGTGGGGCCAAATGCCGAGGTTTTATTTGATCTTGATGAAGTAATTGACTCAAGTTCTGTGGGCTTTTTCTTATTTGCAGAATCAAATGTTTTCATTTCTGACCTTGTTGATGTCAAAATCCCAAAATGTCAAACATCTGATAAACTGGTAACTATCTCTGATGTATCTGTAGAAGATTCTAACGGAAACAAATTATCTGAACTCAGTGTTGGCTCACCAGTCAATATCGAGAGTAAATCTTTGATTCAGTTTACAGGAGATCAAAAATGTGATGAAACTGCCTACACCTACTATGTCCAGGTAAAGCAATCTGGCGAATTACCTTATGTTGAATATGTTGGAAAATATAATGGACGATTTATTGGAACTGGACAAGAAACTCAAACCATAGATTGGATTCCAGAGAAAACTGGCTTATATTTCATTGAAACTTTTGTTTGGGATAGGAATAATATCCCAATTGCTGAGCAAGGTCCATTTGTTCTAGTGCTTGTAAAGTAAGATTTCAATCGATGATTCTGTTTTCTGCTCACCGTTTAAATGCAGAAAGGAATGTGCCATGTTAATTATGAACTCAAAGAAAATTTTCATTATTTCTGTAATTTCATTGGTACTTGCATTTTCTTCAGAACCGTCAGTTTTTGGTTATGGTGGACCGCCTGAACAAAGCAGTGCTAACAATTACACTGTGGAGATAATTTCTGATGATATCTCATATGCACTTGGGGAATCTGTGATGTTTTCTGGTAGTGTAAACAAGTATGACGAAGAGAGAAATTTACGAATTTCAATTTTTAGTGCTGGAAATGACTTGGTTCTCTCTCAAACAACCTCTGTGGATGATGACGGTACATTCTCACATGGTGTAACACTGGATGAAAAATTCAGCGATGGGACATTTAAAGTCAAAGCTCAATATGGAAATTCAAAGACAACTATCACAATCATTTCATTTGAAGTAATTTCTAGTGACGCAAAATCTGTTTCTCAAAACAACAAAATCCCTGATTGGATTAAGAACAACGCCGGATGGTGGGCAGATGGACAAATTGATGATGGTTCATTTGTTGAGGGCATTCAATTCTTGATCAAAGAAGGGTTCATGAATATCCCAATTACTGAGCAAGGTTCTGTTTCTCAAAACAACAAAATCCCTGATTGGATTAAGAACAACGCCGGATGGTGGGCAGATGGACAAATTGATGATGGTTCATTTGTTGAGGGCATTCAATTCTTGATCAAAGAAGGGTTCATGAAATTATCGAAATAAAGCAAAATTTCTAAATAATTTACACCCAAAAGATACAAAAAAACTAGTAGATTTATTTTCAAAGAATAATATCAGTTTGCATGTCTAAATTTTCTCTTGTAGCGACGGGTGGGACTTTTGATATTCTCCATAGGGGTCATTTTACTTTGCTATCAAATGCATTTGATATTGCTGATAAAGTAATCATAGGAATTACAAGTGATGAATTTGCTAGCAAAAAAGGTAAAATTCCTACAAACAGATATGATCAACGTTTTGAAAATTTAACATCTGTTATTTTGAAAGAATTTCCTGATGCCTCTTTTGAAATTAGTAAATTGGAAGATGATTTTGGACCTGCTGTTCTAGAAAAAGGAGTTGAAGCGCTGGTTGTTAGTGACGAAACAAGTAATCAGGGAACCATCCTTAATGAATTAAGATCAAAAAAGAATCTTCCACCTGTTCAAGTCGTTACAGTTCCAATGTCTTTGGCAAAAGACGGAACAAGAATATCCACGACTAGAATTAAAAACTCTGAAATTGACATTGATGGAAACTTGCTATCAATTGACAAGTAGCTTATCGAACTTTGAGTAATTGGAATAAAACAAAATTTTTGGATTGAGCCTCATGGCAATCATTAATCATATGATGAAAAAAATTGATACTGACGTAGCAAATCTAAAACAGGGATTGCACCCCCAAAATCTTTCATATTGGTATGATAAAATTATCAAAGAAACCGTTGAAATGGCTCCCCCGTGGCTTCAGGATAAAATCAAAGTTCATCAAGATCCTGTTCTCCCAATGAAATTCAATTTAGATATTTCAAAACGCGCTGTAAGATATTTTATGATTGCAGTTGACAATAATTTAGACGATATGCCCTATTCTACAAAACTCTATTTTCTTAAAGTGCAAGAAATAATGTCCACTGAAATGGATAAATCTTTAGTTTAGACGATTTTTTTAATTCTAGGCATAAATTCAAGCTCTAAGTATCTATAACCTATCGATCTATTTTTTTTGTATAATATGGATCTCTATAAATCAAAATATTCTGATGGAAAAACAGATGGAAGAAATTCAAGACGAGAAAATAGCACCTCTCGCTCTTTTAGAAATTCTGGAGATGACAGAGGTTCACGAGATGACAGTAGAAATGAATCTACGACTGTAACCTGTTCTGATTGTGGCAATGAATGCACAGTTCCATTTGTTCCAAGATCTAACAAACCCGTTTACTGCAGTGATTGTTTCAGAAAAAACAAACCAGACGATTCTGGAAATGATAGATATTCCAGAGATGACAGAGGTTCACGAGATGACAGTAGAAATGAATCTACGACTGTAACCTGTTCTGATTGTGGCAATGAATGCACAGTTCCATTTGTTCCAAGATTTAACAAACCCGTTTACTGCAGTGATTGTTTCAGAAAAAACAAACCAGGCGATTCTGGAAATGATAGATATTCCAGAGATGACAGAGGTTCACGAGGTTCACGAGATGACAGAGGTTCAAGATCATCTTCTAGACCTGAATCTAGTAGAGATAATTCTAGATCTAGAAAACCGCGAAATGATAAATTTTTGAGAAAACAAGAGAGCTTCTATTCTAATGGTTCAGATAAATTTTATGAAACTATTAAAGAAAAATTATATGAAATCCTGGGTGGAAAAACTTGTTCTAATTGCGGTTTTAATGATGAAAGAGCCTTAGGAATTAGTCCGATATCTGAGAATGTCACTTCTGATAATTCTGGACGTGGTGGCGATGCTGCATCTTGGGGAAAATATATCTCATCACCAGATCTTGCAAGAGAAGAATTAAAGGTATTTTGCTTAAATTGTAATGAAATTCGAGAACCTGTTACATCAAAACGATCTGAAGACAGATCCAGTTCAAAAAAGAGTAAACACTTCCCTAGATAATTAGTAGAATCATCTGTGAGAATTAGTTAACACTTTAATTATAATTATTTTAATATTAATTCATGAATAGTGATTTCAAAGCATTAGGGATTTCTCTAATTGTTGTTGTTGGAATTGTAACGGCATATACTATATTTGGTCTATAGAATTATTCCTTAACTATTTCCACAATATCTTCAATGATTATAGTTGAAATTAACGTGTGTTCTTTATCCAAGACCGACTGTATAAAATCTGCAAACCTTTCCACATTTTCTTCATCTTTGAGTACAATGCTGTGGGCAGATTTATCTTTTAATGAAATTACTAATTCATTTTTAACAATATTTAGAATTCTTGTAATGTATGTCTCTTTACTGTCTTTTATAAAAATAAAACTGGCTAGTTTTTGAGCCTCATATTTGTCATCACACGTTACAGTTATTTTCATTTATCTTCAAAAAGAAACTCTTCTATCTGGGTTCTTGCTTTTTCTCTGTTTTCTTGATGAACTGCAAGAAACGAATTAATTTTTTCAATTAAAATCGCTTTTAGTTCACCTGAAAGTAATTTACCCGATTTATAATCTTCATAAACTGTTTTCAATTTAGCATCATCTGGTTCAAAAAATATTCTTAGATACTGATAGGACACATCGATATCTGGGTTTCCACCAAGTTTTCTATGTTGTTCTATGTCTGGCTGTCCTCCTGAAAATGCATGCTTGTTAATTTTATTTTTTACTTCACTTGGTGAATCTGTTGTGTAGATCGTACCTTTCTCATCTGATGCTGACATTTTTCCTCCTGGCCCTTCCAAACTTGGAATCATGATGTTGTGAATCAAAGCTGGCTTTTGTTTTCCAATTTTTGGCGCAATGTCTCTTGTTAATCTAAAGTGAGGATCTTGATCAACCCCTAATGGAATTAACACAGGTTTATCTTCAATAAAGCACGGAGCTGATTGTAGTGATGTATAAAATATCATTCCAATATTTGTTTCGTTTGTAAAACCAAACGTTGCTTTTGTATTAGAAAAATTAATTTTTTTTGCTACTTCAGCTGCAATTGGATACAATGTTTTAATATTTTTTGTGTTGATGATGATCTTTGTTTTCTCTGGGTTGAAGCCTAATGCGATAAAATCCAACGCGTTCTCATATGCAAATTTCTTCGTTTCATCTAAAGTCAGATTAGGTTTGGAATAAAATTTCTCGTCATCAGTAAGTTGAAAATACATGTTAACGTCAAATTTATCTTGTAACCATTTTGCAAACATCCATGGTACTAAATGTCCAATATGGGTATGGCCTGAAGGGCCTCTTCCTGTATATAGAAAGAATTTGTTGCCTTTCTCATATTCATCAAGTATTCTGGTCAGTTCTCTATGTGAGAAGAAAATGCCCCGTCTGAGCATAAAATGGTCTTCACCTGTGATTTTCTTGATTCTTTCGAGTAGTTCTGAAGAAATCTTTTCAGTTCCGAATTGCTTGATTAATTTATCATAGTCAATATCGCCCTCTACGTGCCACGGAGTTACAATAAAGTCATCAGCTGACATTCATCTTGACTTAGGTTAAGGTTTAAAAAGTCTTTTTCGGATTCTTTGCTGTTGTCGCAAGTTTTTCATGAAATTGAAAAAAAAATTATCGCCTCTTTAAGAGACAATCCAAAACAATCTCCTGAGTCATTAGAAAAATCCACGCAACTTTCACCTGATCAAATTAGACGAGGAATTGAATGGCTTAAATTAAAAAATCTGGCAATTGTAACTGAATCAAAATCGAGCATTCTGAGTTTAGGGAAAAATGGTCTTGAATCTTTTGCAAAAGGATTGCCTGAAAGAAGATTGTTAGATTTGCTAAATGCTGGGCCTAGAAAATTACCTGATCTGCAAAAAGAATTGGGCTTTGTATTTGGACCTTCCATGGGTCTGGCTAGAAAAAATAATTGGATTGAAGTTTTACTTGACGAAATTTCTATAAAAAATCCGCCCTCAGAACTTCTAGGAGAAAAAACCCTCAAACTTATTGGAAATGAGAAGTTGTCTAAAGATAAAATTGACGGCGATGATTTATCTGGACTTTTGAAAAGACCTGATTTTATTATTGAGGATGTTGTTAAAACAAAAGAAATTTCATTATCAGATTTGGCAAAATCAATCAAAATTTCAGATTCTGTTGGTGGCATTGATGTTGAAGCTAACGTTCCAGAAATTTTTGTTGCAAGAACACATCCTCTAAAAGACACTATTGATGAAATTCGTGAGATATTTGTCACGCTTGGTTTTTCGGAAATTCTTGGCAACATGACTCAGTCAAGCTTTTGGAATTTTGATGCTCTGTTTACTCCGCAAGACCACCCTGCAAGAGAATTACAAGATACATTTTATCTGGATGGAATAAATGCCAAAAAAATTGGAACACCTGAGCAAATAAGAAAAGTTTCCGAATCTCATAAAAAGAATTGGCGATATCAGTGGGACATTAATGAAGCAAGAAAAATGGTTCTTAGGACACATACCACTTGTGTAACAATCAAACATTTAGCTGAAAACAAACCTGATGAGGCACGAATATTCTCTCTAGGTCGTGTATTTAGAAACGAAAAAGTTAGTTACAAACATTTGGTTGAATTTAATCAAATTGAAGGCATCGTTGTTGGAAAAGACGCTTCATTGAGAAATTTAATGGGAATTCAACGAGAGTTTTACAAACGAATCGGAATTACCAAAGTAAAGTTCTGGCCAACATTTTTCCCTTACACCGAACCATCTCTTCAAACCATGGTTTACAATGAAAAATTAGGAAAATGGATTGAGTTATTTGGAATGGGTATTTTTAGACCTGAAGTAACCAAACCCCTTGGTATTACTCAACCTGTTCTAGCTTGGGGTGGCGGTATTGAAAGAATTGCTATGTTAAAGTATGGTGTAGGTGACGTGAGAGAGTTTTACAATAATAATCTTGGTTGGTTAAGGAGTGCTACAAAATGCCAGTAATTGAATTATCTTACTCACGCCTCCAAAAATTAATTGGAAAAGTGACAAAAAAACAAATTTCTGATTCATTGCCTTTTCTTGGATTGGATATTGAATCCGAAGATAAGGATCTTGTGAGGATTGAATATAGCCCAAACCGCCCTGACTACTCTACTGATTATGGGATTGCACTTGGCATGCAAGGACTATTTGGGATTAAAACTGGCATAGTAAAACTCAATGTAAAAAGATCTAACAACTATCAAATCTCTGTAAATTCTTCAGTGACAAAGATTAGGCCTTTTGTAACTGGAATTATCGCAAAAAATGGAAAAGTTGATGATAAAACAATCAAGCAATTGATGACCATGCAGGAAGATCTTCATTTTGGAATAGGAAGAAAAAGAAAAAAATCATCAATTGGAATACATGATTTAGACAAAATTTCGTTTCCACTAGTTTACACTACAACAACTAGAGATCACAAATTCATCCCGTTAAACTCTGAAAAAGAGACAACCGTCTCAGAAATCTTGGTAAACACTGATGTTGGAAAAGATTACGGTTCTATACTTGGCCAATCTTCTCAAGTGCCTATAATTTTAGATAAAAATCAAAATACCGTGTCTTTTCCTCCTATAATTAACGCCGCAGTCACCACAGTTACCACAAAAACCAAAAATCTTTTTGTTGAGGTGACTGGAATCGCCAAAGAAGATGCTGAAGATATGCTTGCAGTTGTAGCGACCATTTTGCAAAGCGCTGGTTTTATCTTAGAATCGGTAAAAATAACAGGCGCAAAAAATTCTTCACCAAAATTAGAACAAAGAAAAATGACTGTCAGTGCTTCATTGATCAATCAGACTTTGGGTTTAAATCTTAATTCTTCAAAAATCGTCTCATCTTTGAAAAAATCTCGCTTGGATGCAATATCCAAAGGGACAAACATCATTTGTACAATACCTGCATATCGATTTGATATTTTTGGACCTTTAGATTTAGTTGAAGAAGTTGCTTTGGGATACGGAATCCAGAATCTTGAACCTGCACTGTCTCCTTCTCAAACTATGGGAAAAACAAATCCTGTTTCAATAAAACTAAAATCTCTAGATCAAACAATGATTGGACTGGGATTTCTTGAGGCATTGAATTCTAGTTTGACTAGCAAACGAGTATTATATGATATGACTAACAGAGATTCAACAAGGATCATTTCTGTACTTGATTCGAAAAGCAGAGAGCATACTATTTTACGCGATTCTATCCTTCCAGGTTTATTGGAAAACCTTTCAAAAAATATTCATGAATCGTACCCTCAAAAAATGTTTGAAACTGGGACTGTTTTTGCTACAGAAAACCCAATATCGGAAAAAATTAATTTTTCTGGTATCAGTGCGCATAAAGATGCAAATTTCACTGAAATAAAATCAATTATTCAATCTGCACTGAATATTGGATTTGGGATCAAAGTGGAGACAAAAACTGCAACTAATCCTACATTTGAAGATGGCCATTGCGCATCAATCGTTCTAAATGACATCCCCATCGGAATTATTGGAAAAATCGATTCAAAAATTATTGAAAATTATAAGATTCGTGTTCCTGTAGTGGGATTTGAGATGTCTTTGTCTGATTCGGTTCTTAAAAATTAAAACCAATTCATCCAAAAACTGTTTTTTTACAATTATTCCTTCAATGGTTTTTAGTAGGAGTAATTCTATTACAAATCGCCCAAGAGCAAGCATGCAGACGGATTAGGATGAGTCGATCGTAATGATACCAGTGATTTCTAATTCACCCAGGCGTGCTACATTGTGGGCAACCCCGGTTTCAGAACGCGAGGAGGCGTATGGCTATGACCAATGATTTGGTGCGAGTCAGAACCGGGGAACATATCTTTTTTCAAAAACCATTAAACACCGATGAAAATATGGAAAAATGAAATGGTGAATTATTGGTTAGCAAAACAGGAACCTAGCGGGCCAAGGGGATATAATTTTGAACAGCTCAAAAAAGAGAAAACAACCGTATGGGACGGGGTTCATAATAATTTGGCATTAAAGCATATGCGAGAAATGAAATCAGGCGATCTTGCATTTTTTTATCATACAGGTGATGAACGACAAGCGGTAGGAATCATGCAAATAACTTCAAAACCCTATTCCAATCCTAAGGAAGATGTAGACCGATTCATTGTCGTTGATGTAAAATATAAAAAAACATTGAAACGCCCAGTGACCCTTGATGAAATGAAAAAAGAGAAAAAATTTAAAGACTGGGAATTAATAAGAATTTCAAGGTTATCTGTAATGCCTGTGCCAAAGCCAATCTGGGATGGTATTGTGAAGATGTCTCAAAACTAACAATAATCGGTTTATTGATATAGTCGATTTATCTAATTTCTGTATGGCAACAGCTTATGTTTTAATAAACTGTGAACTGGGTTCTGAGGAAGCTATTATAGGGCAACTAAAGGGCTTGGATGGTGTAAAAGAAGTTCATGGAACTTTTGGTGCATATGATATTTTGGCCAAGATCGAATCTGACACTGTTGAAAAACTAAGAGAAACAATTACCTGGAAAATCAGGAAAATTGAAAAGATTCGCTCAACTCTTACCTTGATGGGTATTGAAGGTCAAACATAAACACCTTTTTTTCTTATTATGATTCTACATTTTATTTTTGTAGTACCTGAAGCAGATCGTGAAAAACGACAATTTGAATTTGAATATGTCAAAAAAATGAGCAAATTTTATCAGGTTTGGTTGAAACAAAAGTTTGGCAAATATTATGAAATTCAATGTGACGAAATGATCACAACTCCTAGAAGTATTCTTCAACGCCTTGATACTTCTACATTGATACGTGATCATTACCAGCGTGGGAAAGACATTTATCATTTTTACCTAACTCATTTCAAACCTTGGTGGACTGATTGCACCTGTGATGGATATCATGCCGAAAATTTTGGAATGACGCATTGGCAGTCTCCAAAAGAGCCTAATGACACTTTATTTCTTGCAGAAAAAAATTGCACCACTGTTTCACACGAACTAGTCCATGAAATGTTGAGAATCGCTGGACACAAAAAATTCATTCAAGATGTACATGATGTGTGGACCAAGCATCTTTTTGAACAGTTAGAATTTGAACAGTATGATGAAGATTTTCAAAAAACTGATGGCAAGCCAATGTTTCTAGCAATGGATACTTCGCAATTTAATTTACGATAAAATATTCGCATCTAAAGTTTTGAAACTGAGTAAATGTTATTTTCAAAATTTGCAGTTTTGAAATCCAATTTATTTTCAGGATCATTTGTCCGTGATTTGCTTAATGTCTCAAGTTCTACAAGGGCATCTCCTCTAAAGCCTACGGAAGAGCCGTAAATTCCATCAGCTAGCATGGTTCCATGATCTCCTTTTTTGATATCATCCACCATGTTGTAAAATCTTGTCGTTTCTTTTGCGTTCACTGGATTTCCAGTTGCTTTGTTATATGCAATTGCTATGTACATTCCGTTGTTTTTTACCGCGACAGGAACTTTGTGATTTGTACCTGATGCACCCGGAATTGTATCGTTAACTATGACCTCGCATTTGTGATACATGCTTGATACATATGCATAGAATCTGTATTGGGCATATTTTCCTGCAGAATCTTCTTTACATCCAACAAAAACCCTGTGTAATAGTTCTAAAGCATCATCATTCATACTTTGTAATCTGTCGTCTATTCTTCCCCTTTCGAGCAGATCTGACTTGCATTCTTTTGCAACTAAAACTAAAATGAAATCTGGCAAATTATAATTTTTAAGTGCTGCAACAAATGCACCCGCCTGCGACATGCCGAATTTTGGAAATCCTTTATTGACCATAACTATACCTCGATTTAGAAAATTTACTGCTGCCTAACACTGTATTGAAAGGCAGTATTTGGCTTATAATTGTTGAGGATTTACATGCCTATTGAAACAATTTGTTGAATTTTACAATTGCAAATATTAAATTCGGGATTAATTTATCGCAGATTATGGAAATTGATACTACTGCAGAACTTGTTTCTAATGTTTATTTGAAATTAAAAGAAAATATTGTAAAATATAGAAATCTAGTTGGAAGACCGCTGACACTTTCTGAAAAAATCTTATCTGGCCATCTGAACAACATTGACGATACTGTTTTTACCGGCGGAAAAGATTATGTTTTCTTAAAACCCGACAGAGTTGCATTACAAGATGTCACGGGCCAAATGGTGATGCTCCAATTTATGCAAGCAGGATTAAAACAAACATCTTTGCCGACAACTGTACACTGTGATCATCTCATTAGAGCCGAAGTTCAAGGTGATATTGACATGAAAGTTTCACTTGATGAAAATAGCGAAGTTTTCAAGTTTTTGCAATCAGCATGTGCAAAACACGGATGTGGTTTTTGGAAACCTGGCGCAGGGATTATTCACCAAGTTGTACTTGAAAACTATGCGTTTCCAGGCGGATTGATGATTGGCACTGACTCTCATACTCCAAATGCGGGAGGCCTTGGGATGATTGCAATTGGTGTTGGTGGGTTGGATGCAGCTGAGGCAATGGCAGGTATGCCGTGGGAGTTACTTTATCCAAAAAAAATCGGTGTAAAACTAACAGGAGAACTAACAGGATGGACTGCTCCTAAAGATATCATATTGAAAGTTGCTGATGAATTAACAGTATCCGGAGGTACGAATGCAATAGTAGAATACTTTGGACCTGGGACAAAATCCATCAGTTGTACAGGCAAGGCCACAATTGCCAACATGGGAGCCGAAATTGGAGCAACTTGTTCTATATTTCCATATGATGAACGAATGGAAACTTATCTGAAATATACCGACAGAGAAGATATTGCCAGATTGGCAAATCAAAACAAAGAGTCTCTTGTTGCAGATGCTGAAATAGAAACAAATCCAGAAAAATTCTTTGATAGGGTGATTGAAATTAATCTTTCAACATTAGAACCACATATTGTTGGGCCACATACTCCTGATTTGGCAAGAACGATTACAAAATTATCTGATGATGTAAAATCCAAAGGCTACACTGATCCAATCTCCGTTGCGTTAATTGGAAGTTGTACAAACTCTTCCTACGAGGATATGTCAAGAGCTGCAAGTTTGGCTGAACAAGCAAAAGCCAAGGGAATCAAAGCAAAGATTCCATTGCTGGTAACTCCTGGCTCTGAACAAATCCGTGGTACTATAGAACGCGATGGGCAAATGGATTCATTGAAAGACATAGGTGCAACTGTTTTAGCAAATGCATGCGGTCCTTGCATTGGTCAATGGAATAGGCCTGAACTAGAAAAGGATCAACAGAATACCATCGTTACAACGTTTAACAGAAATTTCCCAGGTAGAAATGACGGACGTAGAAGCACTCTGAACTTTATTGGTAGTCCTGAAATGATTATTGCTTTAGCGTTGGGCGGCAGACTCTCCTTTAATCCTTTAAAGGATGATCTAATCGCATCAGATGGAACTAAGTTTAAACTTGAACCTCCTAAACCTGCACCAGAAGTTCCTGAAGAAGGTTTTGTGAGACCTGAAGGAATTTTTATTGCGCCTCCTGAAAATTCTGACGACATCGAGGTTCTGATTGATCCTAGCAGTAAGAGACTACAGCTTTTGAAACCCTTTCCTAAGTGGGATGGTAAGGATTTCGAAAATATTCCAATTCTGGTAAAGGCTAAAGGCAAATGCACCACAGATCATATTTCCCCCGCCGGGGCATGGCTTTCTTTACGTGGACACTTGGATAATCTAAGTGATAACATGCTTTTAGGTGCAGTTAACGCATTTAATGATCAGGTTGGCCAGGGCAAGAATATTCTAAATAATAATCAGGAATCATTTTCACAAATTGCCAGACAATACAAAGAAAAACAAATGCGATGGGTCATTATTGGCGATAATAATTACGGCGAGGGAAGTAGCCGGGAACACGCAGCCATGTCTCCCCGCTTTTTAGGGTGTGCCGCAGTTATCACAAAAAGTTTAGCGAGAATTCATGAAACAAATCTAAAAAAACAAGGTATTTTGGCATTGACCTTTAGTAATCCGGACGATTATGAGAAAATTCTAGAGGATGACAGAATTAGCTTACTTGAACTAAATGAGTTATCTCCGGGCAAACAAGTCCGATGTATAATTTCTCATTCTGGTGGGGACAAGGATGAAATTTTACTAAGTCATTCATACAACAAATCACAAATCGAATGGTTCAAGTCCGGATCTGCACTAAATATCTTGAGAAACAACTGATAGAATTTTTTGAAGTGGGCCCGATCGGATTTGAACCGACGATCGATGGTTTTGGAGACCATCGCCCTACCAGGCTAGGCTACGAACCCACAAGAATCGAAACATTTTGCTTGAATTTTAACCATTACTAAGATTTATTTGCAAATTGGCAATATTAGTAGTAAAATGGTAAAACCAATTTACATTGTATTGGGCGCTATTCCAGTTATTGCAGCTCTTTTACTCTCCACTCCGTTATTGCTAAGAAATGAAATCCCTACGTCTGCTGCCAATTACACTGATAATATTGAAATTGAATATACTAAACACCAATTGAAGAAAATTTCTTACGGTGTAACAGAACGAATTGGAGCGCAAAAAACTGAAATTCTTTACATCAAAAATGACGGTGACATAAAATACTCTGTAACTGATCACGGCTATCTGAAGCCCGACGTGCGCTCAAAACTAGATGAAAACAAACTTAACAAAATTAAAGCGCTGATTAAAGAAACTGGTTTCATTGCAATACCTTCTGAATCTTTTGCAATTATGGATAATGCAACTGAATATCAAAAATCAAATGTGAAAATTACTTTGAATGGACGTGTCAATCAAATTCATTGGCCGCAACAAAATGTAACTGCGGATTTTATTCCACCAATCATCACTATGGTGGAATCTGAACTGGATTCGATTATGTCTGAATTTAGTGAATAGATACAAATAGTGATGAGGAAAAATTAAGGCATGCTTCCATTATCTGGAGAAAGACAAGATGCTAAAGGAATAATCTGTGACAAAATGAATTCTATTGACATTTTACGCGGTTCATCTACTGTTAAACGTGGTTTTGCCCACATGCTAAAAAATGGCGTTGTAATGGACGTTACAAATGTGGAACAGGCTCTAATTGCCGAAGAAGCTGGCGCAGTTTCTGTTATGGTTTTAGATAAACTCCCATCTGAAGTCAGAAAAGCCGGCGGTGTTGCACGAACTGCAAGTATTAGAATTATTGAAGAAATTATGGATTCTGTAACAATACCTGTGATGGCTAAATGTCGAATAGGGCATGTCAATGAAGCACTGGTTTTGCAAGAAACCGATGTTGATATGATTGACGAATCTGAAGTTTTAACACCTGCCGATGAGCTTCGCCATATCTGGAAGTGGGATTTTACTACGCCTGTTGTCAATGGTGCAAGATCCTTGGCTGAGGCCTTGAGAAGAATTGAAGAAGGCGCATCAATGATTAGAACAAAGGGTGAACCTGGAACCGGAAATGTTGCAGAAGCAATCAAACATATCAAAAAAGTAAATGACGAATTAAGAACAATCAAGGCAATTTATGATTCTGGCGATAATCAAGATTTGGTCAGAATGGCAAGAGAATTCAAAGTATCTTATGATATTGTTGAGCAAACTGCAAAACTTGGAAGATTGCCAGTTGTAAATTTTGCCGCAGGTGGTATTGCAACACCTGCTGATGCGGCATATCTGATGTCACTTGGCTGTGATGGAATATTTGTCGGCTCTGGAATTTTCAATTCAGATGATGCGAAGGAAAGAGCACGAGCAATAGTTTTAGCTACTACTTTTTGGAATGAATCTGACAAAGTCAAGGAGGCTCAAAAAATGATTGATGAAAGACAATCCATGCTGGGATTGGATGTAAACACTCTGGAATTACGTATGCAGGATCGTGGTGGATCAGCATGAGTCTTACTGTCGGTGTACTGTCAATACAGGGAGATGTTCAAGAAAATATCTTGTCGGCTAAATCTGCAATTGATGAGTTGGGAATTGACGGAAAGGTAATTGGTGTTAAAACGCCTGAAGAGATTTCTCAATTAGATGGTTTGATAATTCCTGGCGGCGAGAGTACTACTATTGGCCAACTGTCTCTAGTGAACGGTTCTCTAAAGGTGATAAAGGAAAAAATTGAAGGTGGGATGCCTGTTCTTGGAATTTGTGCTGGCATGATTATGCTGTCAAATACGGCAAATGATCGTGTTGTTGGCAAGACTGATCAGCCGTTATTGGACATTCTTGATATCAAATTAGAGAGGAATTCATTCGGAAGACAGAGAGAATCCTTTGAATCTGATATTTCTTTAGATTCACTAAATATTCCAAAATTCAATGGCGTCTTTATTCGTGCACCATCTGTTTCTGACGTGGGCCCTGACGTGGAAATTTTATCAAAATTCAACAACCGTATCATTGCAGTAAAAAAAGGCAATGTCATTGGTACGGCATTTCATCCTGAATTAACTAGAGACACATCCCTGCACAAATATTTCATCAATCTTGTGAATACGTCAAAAAATTAATCTTCCTGATTAGTCCAACAAATTGTGCATGGATTTCAAATCTTTTTTGAATGCTTCTAGTGATTCTGGAATTTCTAATTTGATTGAATCTTTTAATGATAGATTCTGAGATTTTTTCTCATTCCAAACTTTTGAATTAAATTCTGAAATTCCCCTTGTGATGTCACTCTGATCTTCAAGATTTTCTGGCGTGACTTGTTTTTCTTTATGGATGCTGTCCTTTGAATACAATATCTTCCAAAGGTGCTCGGTGATAAACGGAGTTATTGGCGCTAATAATTTTAAAATTGTAGATAATGTTTTATGCAGTGTAAATATTGCACCGTCTCTTTCCTCGTCTGAAAAATCAATTCCGTATGCTCTTGCTTTGACCATTTCAATGTAATGAGCTGCAAATACATTCCACGTAAATTCTCTAATTGCGATTGCTGGAATGAAAAAGTTGTATTCTTCATACCCTCTCTTACACTCTTTTACTAGATTGTCTAGTTCTGATAAAATCCATTCATCTGATGCGGCAAGTTTCCCTGATTCAATTACTGGAAAACTAGACAAAAATCTCGATACATTCCACAATTTGCTGAGGAATTTTTTAGTTGATTCAATCTTTTGCTCATTGCATCTGAAATCTTGCCCGTGATTAATCTCACTTGCACTCCAAAATCTAAAAGTGTCTGCACCCACTTTTTCAATTACAGGTAAAGGATCTATCGCATTTCCCTTGCTCTTGCTCATCTTCATCCCGTTTTCATCCAGACCATATCCCATTATCCATGCTTCAGACCACGGTTTCTTTCCCGTTAGCTGTTCACATCTTAGAAGCGTATAGTATAACCAAGTCCTGACAATGTCTTTTGCTTGGGGTCTAATCGATACGGGGTATACTTTTTTGAAAAATTCATCATCCCTGTTAAATTTACTAATGAAAAGTGGGGATACGCTAGAATCCATCCACGTGTCAAATGTTCGTTCTTCCCCAACAAATTCGGTGGAATCACATTTGGTACAATTACTGATGGGGCATTTTTCACTCCAAGGCCTGTAGTATTTTCCGGGCTCAGGAACATGCGGTTCTGAACATTTTTTGCAGTACCATATTGGGATTTCAGTGCCATAGTATCTTCTTCTTGAAATTGGCCAGTCGATGTTGATGGATTCCAACCAATTCATTAGAATCTGCTTATGCATTGCTGGATAGAACGTAATTTCTTGTCCTAAACTTTTGATTTTTGGCACTGCTTCTTTTTGTTTTAGATAATACTCTTCCATTGGAATAATTTCAATTGGAGCTTTGCTTCTCTCTGATACTGGCGTTCTGTGGACAATGTCTTCAGTTTTTTCTAGAAATCCTTTTGTTTCCAGGTCCTCTATGATTTTGGTTCTTGCTTGTTTTGGTTTTAATCCTGAATATTCACCTGCAACCTCGGTCATTCTTCCATCTAGCCCGATTGCGACAATCTCTTCTAGCTCTAATTCTCTAAACAACGCCACGTCGTTTTGATCACCATAGCTACATACCATTACAGCTCCTGAACCGAATTCTTGTTGAGCAGAATGATGCGTTCTTAATTCTACTTCTGCATTGGTAATCGGAACAATTATTTTCTTTCCGATGTACTGCGTATATCTTTCATCTTCAGGGTTTACAATGATTGTCCTGCATGCGCAAAGCAATTCTGGTCTTGTACTTGCAATGATTATTTCCTTATCGGTATCTTTAATTTTGAATTTCATGTAAACTAGTTTTGTGGACAAATCTTCGTAAACTATCTCTGCATCTGCAATGGTTGTACCTGACACCCAATCGTAATTGTTAGGTCTATTTGCAAGATACACTTGCCCTTTTTTCCATAAATCAATGAATGTAGCTTGAGTAAGTGTTCTGTATTCCTCTGAATCTGTTCTATAGTAGTTTGCAAAATCACCACTAATGCCTAAACTTTTCATAATGAAAATCATTTCAGCTTCCAAATCGTCTAGTGCTTCTCTGCACAGGCTCAGAAATTCACCTCTTTCCGTTTCCCTCATTCTGATCTTGTGTTTTTTCTCAGTGTACAGTTCCACTGGAAGCCCATTTCTGTCAATTCCTATTGGAAAATAGACATTTTTACCTGCCATTCTTGCTGTGCGTGCAATCATGTCGATTTGTGAATAATGTGCTGCAGCACCAATGTGCCAAGGCCTACCTGATGGATATGGCGGGGGTGTATCTATTGTATAGTTGTCTTCCTGCGGTGTAAAATCATAAATTTTTTCTTCGTCCCATTGTTTTAGAATTTCTTTTTCTAATTCTGGATTCCATGCTTTCTCTGATATTTTAGGTTCCATTTTCTAATTATCTTGAAATGTTTGAAATGATGTGAGATCCTTTATTGTAACCTTCATAGATGTAAACTCCTACTGCTTCTACGTTTGATGGCATTTTGGGTGCTAATAGTTTGATGATCTCGCTTGAAAGATTTTCTACTGTAGCCTCGCCTTCTAGTAGGTATGTTGTGTCCTTAGGAACCTGTAATTCAAACATTCCTTTAGGTCCCTCAAATTGAATCTGATAATGCGAGTCATCTTCTTTCTTTAGATATTTTCTGTTAATGAAAAATTTATGATCAAATACATTTACAACTTCTTTGATTATTTTTTTAGCTTCACCAAAATCTAAAAGAAGATTGTCTTTCATCTGCCCTACCAATTCGACCATTACTGAAGATGTGTGTCCGTGTAGGATGGAACATTTTTCAACTAATGGAAGTATGTGTGCATAATCGTACGAGAATGATGCATCTTCTAAAAATATAGAACCTGTTTGTGGCGTTTTATCATAAAATACCACGTCCTGTAATTCTTTAATTTGTGCGACATATTTTGCATGTCCTATTGCCATTACTTTATCTTGAGGAAAATCTTCTTTGATTTGCTTGTACTTTTCAATATCCTCATCTGTATCAATTACTTCGATCAACCCTTTTTCTGTTTTGAAATCAACTAAAACCTCATTTCCGTTCTTTAATGTTATTTTGTGATTGTATTCATATTCTTGCTCAAGAAAAGTGAGCATCTGTGCTACTGTTAATTCAGTTCTAGTTTTTAGCAAGTTTCCTTTCTTATCGATATATCGAAAATCTGAATCTAATATTGTGGGACTTGATGCCATGTGAAGTCAACTGACTTTGGATATAATATAAATTCTGTAATTATTATGCCTAAAATTCTTCATTTAGAACTATTTCAAAGAATTTAGAATTTTAGCCAGGTTGACATCATTTTTTGTAATCCCTCCTGCATCATGAGTTGTTAAATCTATGGTGATTCTGTTGTATACGTTAAACCACTCTGGATGATGATTCATTTTCTCAATTTCCATAGCTGCCCTAGTCATAAAACCAAAAGCCTGGTTGAAGCTCTCAAATTGAAATTCTTTGTGCAGTTTTTCGTTTACAACACTCCAGCCTGGTAAATTCTTTAGTTGTTCATCAATATCCATTTGTGATAATCGCATCATGATGTTTTAGAAATAACGTTAAATTAAAAGATTGATTCATTACCCATTTGGAGAGTGTGAGAGATAATGGATGAGATGAATGAAAAATTACTTGAAAATATCAAAAATTCTATTTTTGAAACTGTTAAAGAAAAGAAAATTGGAGTTGCTTTTTCTGGCGGTGTTGATAGCACTTTAATCTCAAAAATTTGCTCAGACATGAATTACGATATTGTACTATTGACGATTGGGTTTCCTGAGTCGCATGATATCTTGTTTGCAAAAGAAGTTAATGAACACCTGAAATATCCACACCATGTTCTAGAAATTGACTCGGATACCTTTTCTGATATTTCTTTAAAAATTAACCAAACAATAAAGACGGACAATCTATCCTGGAATGAAAATTGCATTGCATTTTACTATGTTTCTAAACTTGCAAACAGCTTAGACCTTGATACTGTAGTTACTGCAAACGGGGTGGACGAACTATTTTGCGGTTACAATGCCTATCGCGAAGCGTTTTCCGGAGGGAAATCTCAAATTAATGAAGTAATGCTTGCCAAATTGGATAACGAACTAAAAATGATGAAGGCTGTAAATTTAATCTCATCTGAATTTGGAGTACAGATACTGCAGCCATTACTCTCACAGAAATTTATTGAATATGCAAAAACTGTTCCTATATCTGAAAAAATTCATGACTCTGAAGACTTGTATCGTAAGCACATTATACGAAAATTAGCTAGCGAGATTAATGTTCCAGAAATTTCTTGTACAAAACGAAAGAAGGCACTGCAGTATGGCTCTAAAATCCACAAGGCATTGCTAAAAACTAGATAAATCTCTTGATTGTATTCTGGACTGTTTTTTCTACGTTTTTTATGATCATTGGTGATGCGCCAAGGTGTTTCTCTGGTGAAAATATGGATTCAATTTCCTTGTCTGTCAATTTTGAAGTAAATGCTTTATCCTTTTTGATTGCATCTATGTAGTACATTCCTTTGTCATTTGCCTCAAATGCCACCCTTTGAACATCTTTGTATGCTACAAATCTTGGTATGCCTTTTTTGATCAGTGCTTCTAAAACAAATTCTGCAAAGATTTGCCCCTTTGTGATGTATAGATTGTCTACAATTCTTTTCTCATTTACCATCAAGTTTGAAATAATTCTAGTCATAGTTTCAAGCATTTCATCGACTAGAATTGAAACTGTTGGAAGAATAAATCGTTCATTTGCTGAATTTGAAAGATCTCGCTCGTGCCATAATGGAATGTTCTCAAATGCAACTGCAACTTGACTTCTCACTAGTTTGGATAACGATGATACTCGTTCACTCTTTATTGGATTTCTTTTTACAGGAACGGCACTGCTTCCCATCTGCCCTTTCTTGAATTGCTCTGCAACTTCTCCAATTTCTGTTCTCTGCAAATTTCTAATCTCTATTGCAATTTTTTCCAAAGTTGCACCAATTAATGCCAATTCAAACACATATTCGGCATATCTTTCTCTGGGAACAACCTGTGTTGTAACTTCTGCTGGAAATAATTTTAATCGCTTTGCAGCTCTTTTTTGCACTTCAAGTGATTTTGCACCCATTAGTGAACCTGTACCTACAACACCAAGTGTCTTGCAAATCAAAATTCTTTTCTTTATCTCCTCGATTCTCTCTACATGTTTTGCCATCTCTGCAGCCCAATTTGCAAACTTTAATCCAAATGAAATGATACTTGCATGCTGACCGTGTGTTCTGCCAACTGCCGGAATCTTTGAATATTTTACTGCTTTTTTTGCAAGTATTGATGCCATTTCTGCAACTTTTGGTTCAATAATCTGCAGCGCATCTCTCATTTGCATGGAATTGCTAGTATCAACTAAATCATTGCTTGTTAATCCATAATGTATCCAGGGTTTGGCGTTTTTGCTACATTTCTCACTTAGTGACTCTACAAGAGCTGCAGTGTCGTGATCACTTTTTGCCTCCAACTGTTTGATTCTCCTTGCAGTTATTTTTCCAGACATTGCCGCTCTGTGAATTTCTTTGCCTATACTTTTTGAGATCATTCCTATCTCACTTTGGGAAATGGCAGCAGCCCCCTCGATCTCTAATTGATAGTCTATTTTCTTTTGCTCGCTAAAAATATCCATCATTTCTTTTGTGCCGTAGCGACCGTTATCGATAGGTAAAATTGCCAATGTCCCTGTTAGTTAGTCATTGAAAATAAATCTACTTATGTAGAATCTCCAACACGCTTACGTTCATTATTCATAAAATATCAAAAAACCGTGCATCGTGTGTGTAATTATTTTGCATACTCCAGTCTATATTCATAATTTTACAAGAAATACCAGTAGTAAAATGCCGAATAATCAGATCTTAATACATTTGGGGATAATTAACCCTGTGGATAATTTTGAATGTATTGAAGAATGTGATTGCTAGTTGGATTCTAATCCTGTTGTTTTACTTACGTGCCATTTTACGACCTAAAAATGCAACAACCCAACCAATTCCAATCAATGCAGTGCCAAACAGAATGTTCCACTCGTAATATTTTACGTACTCTTCTTCAAATCTAGGATCTTCCAAAAACTGTTCTTGTGGAATGTCTGTAAGGAACAGCGCCCACAATGAAAATCCGACAAACAACACACCTAACGCAAAAAATGCAATCATGACGTATTTTGGAGCCCCGCTAATCATACTCACAAACACGAATTCCCCTAATTGAGTGTATCATCAAATTCTAATTTAGAATTTGTTCCAGTTTCTACCTGCAGAAAACTAATTTACTCTGTCCCTCAATTGGTGGCAATCACAAAGACAACCTTTTTGACATTTCATTCTTTTACAGTCTGAGCATACATTTTTTTTCCAGTAGGGTGCTGTGTTCATGTTAGTATCTTTGAGTTACTTTGAAAGTTCCTTTTTTTACTTGAATAATAATTTTGATCAAATACAGTGACCAAATACCCATTAAGATATAGTACAAAATACTCACATCTGGTTCTTCCGGAATTACTTTTGGCTCTATCCCTGCAGGACTATCTTTTGGCTCTTCCACTGGCATGTCAAACGGTGGCATGTACACTAATCCGAGAAAAACAGGTATTGCTACTAGGATGATTATTGGCACTACCATGATATTTTCTAATTGTATGGACTGTAATTAGTGTAGATTTTTGCTACTGAATGAAAATACATGTCTCTCATGTCATCTTCGACACACACGGCCAATAAATTGACAATGTCGGTAGATGTGATGATTCCGACCACCTTCTCATCATCAATTACTGGCAGTTTTCTAATTTTTCTGTCATGCATTAAATCTGCAGCGGTTCTTACCGTTTCATCTGAATTTATTGAAAATAGCGGCGATGACATTATTTGTTTGATGGGTGTGGTGATTTGATATGCGTGAGCTGCAATTTTTATTGCAAAGTCTCTGTCTGTAACAATGCCTATGGGCGTGTTGTCTTCCATGACTATGACTGCTCCGACTTTGGCATCTTCCATCATCTTTGCCGTCTCATTCACTGTCAATGACGCGTCTACAGAAATCACTGATTTTGTCATTACATCTGAAATGGTCATCGTTTTGGCATCTTTCATTTTGTGATTATTTTCCGTCTGATTCCTTATTTTATGGTCTCCCAGAATATCAAAGATGAAAATCATCTTAGGTAATCTGAATGGTCTTTTAAATTAAAAATTGGCCCTTTCATGTCATGACGCTTCAAATAAAAAAAATTCTTGTCCCTTTAGACGGCTCCTCAAATTCTTTCAGGGGATTGGATGTTGCAATCCACATGGCACGAGAATCACATGCAAGCATCACCGGACTTTATGTTGCAGGAATTGTTAAACCTAGAACTGGCGATCCGATAACCCCGTTGGAGAAAATTCTACTGGATCATGCTCAAAAAATTATGAAAAAAGCCAAACTAATAGCAGCAAAAAGAGGGATTTTGTTTTTTGATAGAGTGTCATACGGTGATGACGGAAAAACGATTGTTGATGTTGCTGAAAAGCAAAATTTTGATCTGATTGTAATTGGTTCAAGAGGAATGGGTGCTGCAAGAGAGCTTTTCTTGGGAAGTACGTCAAACTATGTCCTTCACAAATCCCAAAAGCCTGTATTGATAGTAAAATAATCCCGTCTCTGCATAAAATCTGGTATGTTTTATTCCCGATAGTAGTTTGACACATTCAGCCTCAACCGTCAGTCATTAAACATTATTACATACTGGCATTGATGTAGGGTAATTTTGGAATAAAAACAATGAAGAGAACTGAACACTGTCAAAGATGTAAGGCCACTCTTTCTGGTGATCTTAACTATTGCCCTCAGTGTAATTGGAAAAAAAGCAGACATGTGATTCCTGATAGCGCAGCGGAACCAACAGACGTCGAAGAACCAACAGACGTCGAAGAAACAACGGATGTTAAAGACAAGCCAAAAAAAGACAAGCCAAAAAAAGACAAGCCAAAAAAAGACAAGCCAAAAAAAGACAAGCCAAAAATATTGAAACTTAGAAAGGAAAAATCTTACCAAACTAAAGCAAAAACAGTTTACATTTTACCTCTGATCTTTGGAATTTCATTGATAGTTTTTGCAATAATCTTTGGTTCCTCTGTTTCGTATTTGCTTATGACTGGCGTAATGAACAGTTTGGGCGGAATTGGCGGCGCTGGAATCCCCATGCCTATAGATCTTGGACCCATAGATGCGAAAACAATGTCGTATCTTGAGATAATTATTGGAATGAATTCATTTGGATTCCAGTACACCGCAAGTGAAATTCAGGAGTTGACAAGCAGTTCAGCTGACGTAGTGATGACTGCTATGATGGATATTCTTTCTGCAACACTTTTGATTGCCCTAGTTGAAATTGGACTGGGTCTGCTCATTGTTTTTGCGAGCAGAAAAATGTACAAGCGAACTTTAATGCGCTAGAACTGGTTTGTATGAATCCATCTAGTACAAATTAAATAAAAATATTGAAGCAAAATCGAAATATTTTTCTATACCTAACTTCTAGTTCTTTTCTTAACAGCTGCGACCTTCTTTGATGATCTAGATTCTATCGTCTTTGCGCCTGCTTTGCTTACCTTGCCTTCAGTTTTCATACTTTTACCACTTCTTCTAGCAGCACGAGAAGCTTTTGCTCTTAATCCTTGCTCTTCTTTCTGTTTTTCCTTTTCCTTTTCTGTTAATTGCTTTCTTTCCACAAACAATGATGCAATTTAATCATAGATAAACTAGATCATCAATTGCATGTTTGGCAGTTGTTTGCAGATTACCTTTCTATAATTCCTGTATCTTGCAAAACCCACTCCAGTGCTTTGAAATAACCTTGTTTGAAATTTTTTTCCTCAATTGCCCAATCTGGATTCGCTCTTAATTCGGCAAGCATTTGATTTGCTTTTTGAGTGATTGTTGCTTTATCTAACATGTTTTTGGTAATTTCCATTTGATTTAAAATTATTTTTACATTTCTTCTGATGATTTAAATTGGATTGAAAGGAATCTTTACCGATACATGTCTTCTGCTGCACCAAGAAAAATTGGAGAAAACCAATATCAAATTGATGCTGATCCCAATCTTGGAATGAGGGTTCCTGTAAGGATTTATGCTGATGAGCCATTGATGCAAAAAATGCTATCCGACAGAACCATTATGCAGGCACGAAACGTTGCCTCTATTCCTGGCATAGTGGGGCATAGCGTTGTTTTGCCGGATGGACATGAAGGTTATGGTTTTCCTGTTGGTGGGGTTGCAGCCATGGATGCCGAAGAAGGGATGATTAGTCCGGGCGGTGTAGGTTATGATATTAATTGCGGAGTAAGATTACTTCGTTCAAACTTAACAGAGGACGTAGTTCGTTCAAAACTAAAAGAGCTGGTTACAGATCTCTTCAGTTCTATTCCATCTGGAGTGGGTTCCAAAGGCGCAATAAAACTCAGTCCTTCAGAACTCGATGAAGTTTTAGTAAGGGGTGTTAATTGGGCAATTGATCATGGCTATGGTTCATCAGATGATGCAGATGTTTGTGAAGAAAACGGCCAAATACAAAATGCTGATCCTGACAAAGTATCTGACAAAGCAAGAAAAAGAGGAGCGCCACAACTTGGAAGTTTGGGCTCTGGAAATCATTTTCTTGAAGTACAAAAAGTTTCAGAAATTCATGATGAAGAAGCAGCAAAGAGAATGGGGATTGAAGAAGGAACAATTACAGTTTTAATTCATTGTGGTTCTAGAGGATTTGGACATCAAGTGTGTAGCGATTATCTCAGAGTATCAGAACAAGCAATGGAGAAATATGATATTCATTTGCCTGACAGGGAACTTGCATGCGTTCCAAATAATTCTGAAGAGGGAGAATCTTACAGGAAAGCTATGTTTTCGGCATTAAATTTTGCATGGAGTAACAGACAAATGCTGACTCATTGGACCCGCAATTCGTTTCAACGCGTGTTTGATCAATCTGAATCTGATCTTGATATGAAATTAGTTTATGATGTTGCTCACAATATTGCCAAAGTGGAAAAGCACAAAGTTGATGGGAGAGATCGTAACTTGGTTGTTCATAGAAAAGGCGCAACAAGAGCATTCCCTGCAAATCGTGACGAAATACCACTAAAATATCGGGATTTGGGACAACCTGTTTTAGTGCCAGGTTCAATGGGCACCTCAAGCTGGATTTTACTTGGACAGCCAAATTCCATGAATCTGAGTTTTGGTTCTACTGCACATGGTGCAGGCAGAACCATGTCGAGATCTAAGGCCAGAAGAAGTTTTACTGAGGAGGATGTGAAAAAATCTCTTAATGACAAGGGCATATTCATCAAAGCATTGACACGAGATGGCGTTGTGGAAGAAACCCCTGAAGCATACAAAGATGTCGACGCTGTGGTAAATGTCTCCCATAATTTGGGAATAGCCACAAAAGTTGCAAAATTAGTACCTATCGGTGTGATAAAAGGTTGAGCGAAGAAGATTCCGAGCTTGAAAGGTTAAAGGCAAAACGACTAGCTGAAATGCAGAAAAATATCTCTACTAAACAAAAAACTGAATCTGCTGCAGAGACTACAAAAGAAACAGTTTCTGAAAAACCACGTGATTCTCTTGTCAAAATACTTGGATTTAGAGGACTGGAAGTTTTAGAAAACGCTGAATCACAATTTCCCAATGAAACCAAAATGATTGTAGACAAATTATCAGAATTAATTAAAACTGGCGAAATTAATGAGAGCCTTGATGGGGGAAAATTATTGGCCTTGTTTAGATCAGTCGGATTGAATGTAAGAATGGCAACAAAAATTAATGTTGAGCAAGATGGAAAATTTGTGTCTCTAAGTGACAAACTTAGTAATCAAACATCTGGTGACGAGTAATGGACGTTGTTTTAGAAATAGGAACAAAAAATTATCTGGATGATCTGCTGACAATCAAAAAAGCGTTATCCCATATGGAAAGTCTTGTAGGCGGTTATGGCGGATATGTGCTAAGTGAACCGTCATCAAAGTTTGGATGGACGTCTTTCAAACTATCTTTTAAACCAAATTTGCAAAATGGAATAGAAGAAAAATTTTCTGACATGATTGTGAAATATCAGGCAAATGATCAATATGGAAAATTTGCAAAATTTATGACAGATTATTTTGTTTCTAAGGGCTGTGACATTAAAATAAAAATATCTGACTAGACTCTTCTTCCTCTTTTTCCACCTTTCTTTCTGGTGGTATCGTGAGGAATTGGTGTTACATCATCAATTCGTCCAATTTTAAATCCGCCTCTTGCTAAGGCTCTGATTGCAGCTTGTGCACCTGGGCCAGGAACTCTGGAACCAACTCCGCCAACAGCTCTAACTCTGATATGAAATCCTGTAAACCCTTTGGTTCTTGTTGCATCTACAACAGCATTTGCAGCTTTCATTGCAGCAAATGGCGATGACTCGTACCTGTCGGCATTAACATGTACACCGCCAGAACTGATGGATACCGTTTCTGCACCTGTAAGGTCGGTCATGTGAATAATTGTATTATTATAACTACTGTAAATGTGAGCAATTCCCCATTTTTCAGGGCCTTCTTTTTTTGTCTCTGGCTGATTCTTTGATGTTACTTCTACTGCTTTCTCAGATTCTACTTCTTCAACCGATCCTTCAGTCTCTTCAACTGCCACTTCAGTCTCAACTTCAAGTTCTGACAATGTCTAATCAGACCTTAAAGGGTTTAAAATACATTGATTTTCAAGTCTTGCCTTGTTTTGGCCACCTGCCTGCAAATTAATGACTATTCATATACCATTTCAGTCTGTTTGCATTAAATGGCATCTGTTCTGTTCTTGGCAATTGGAATTGTAGTTGCAACTGCCTTGATGGCTTCAGTGGCAATTCATTTTTTGACGCCGATCACAGATTCCGGGTTATCCCCCCAAGAAAAAAACTGTCAGCAACTCGCCAATGAGGGGTATAGAATTCACGCAATTTACCGGGACTTGGATCCTGATGAACTTCCTGATGGTGATTTTAAACGCCTGATGCATCTGGATGAATTGTGGGTTACAGAATGTGTTAACGCTTTACCTGCTGAATCCGTTTTTAGCATTATAAATAATGTCGAAAGAAATCTCTTTTCTGGCGAGTAGATGTCAAAAATGCTTCCAACCCGAATCTTTCAAATTGACAAAATTACCGTTTTTTTCAATATAGACACCTCTGCCTGAGGCAACATAGCCGATTTCCATAATCTGCGTTTTTAACAGCGCTGCATTTTTTTCAATGATTTTTTTATGTTTGGGCAATGCGGTAAATATGAATTCATACTCTTCACCACCGTTGAAAACCAGGCCATTCAAGTCTAATTTGTAAAACTTTGCATGGTCTTCTAGATCTTTCAATGCCGGAATTTTGTTTATTACGAATTTATTTTTACTTTGTTTTGACATTTCATTCAGTGTAGTTGATAACCCGTCACTAGAATCCATCGATGATGAAAAATATTTTTTATTCTTTAATCCGAAACCAAGTCTTGGTTTTGGCTTGGTGACTGATTTTATAGCTTTTTTAACAAAAACCTCTTTTCCTTTTTTATCGCCCAGCATCATACTTAATCCGGCAGACGTATACCCGAATGGACCCGTCACAAATATCAGATCCCCCTCATTCGAACCTTTTCTGGTGACTATCCTGTCTGTAATTCCAAAAAGGCACACGTTGAATACGATTTCCTTGCCCCCGTTGGTGTCTCCTCCAATGATTGAAATATCAAATTCTCTACATGCTTTTTTAAAACCCGAAACAATTTCGTTAACTTTTGGGCGTGAAATTGTTTTTGGCAGATTAATTGAAATCATTCCATATTTGGGTTTGACACCTTTTGCAGCAAAATCACTCACACATGCAACAACACTTTTCCTTGCAGCGTCAGATAATCCCATTTTAGGCGGAATGTCTGTGCTTTCTACCATCGTGTCAGTTTTTGCTACGATTTTGATTTTATCCAAATTCAAAATTTCAACATCCTCTGATTCAAAATCCTTCCTACCGAAACCGGTCTGAAAAATTCTGATTATTGCTGCCTCATCTAACTTTTTCATAACTCTGATTTACCATTTTTATTGCATCTTTGACTATATCTTTGCATTTTTCAACATTGTTTGATTCTGCCGAAACTCGGATAATGTCTTCTGTGTTTGATTTTCTGATTAAAACCCAGCTGTCTTCATCAATAATCCCTTTTATTCCATCCAATGTGATTATTTCGGAATAATCTTTGGAGAATTTTGATTTTACTTCTTCGATTATTTTGTCGTGAAAATCTGAACTGATTTTTGTTTTATCTCTTATCTGATTATATCTTTCCATGTAGTTTAGAATTTCATTAAATTCGGTACTCCCTAGCATGGATGCAATGAGACCGCTTGTAAGAATTCCTTCTCTGCAATAATTGAATTCTGGCAAAATAAAACCTCCGCTGCTTCCCTCGCCTCCCGCTTGGGCATTGTTTTTTAACATGAGATCTATTACGTTTGCTTCTCCCACTTTGGATCTTTGCACGGTTCCTCCTTTTTCTTTGATGAATTTTTCAACTGATACACTGGTGTCGATACTTAGAACAAATTTCTTGTACCCTAACTCCAACGATTTTGCTACTCCTAATCCAAGTGTTACATCCGGCGTTTGTTTTTTCCCCTTGTTGACTACGACTAATCGATCTCCATCTAGATCAAACGCAAATCCGACATCTTTTTTATTAGTCGCAGCGATTAATTCTGATAGATTGTCTGATGTGGGGTCTGGCCCTCTTGAGCATGCAGAAATATTTTCATTAATCACTTTGACACTGCACCCAATCTCTCTTAATAGCTCTGGAGCGAAACCTTTGGCGGCCCCTCCTCCAATATCGACTACGATTTCTGGCCTGTTTTCCAAGTTTCCTATGATTTTTTTTGCATCTTCTATGTATGATGTTGATATTTCTTTCTCAATGCCGACTTTTGTTTTTAAGATCTCTTGGTGCTGGATGATCTGAGGAAGTTCTTGCTCGTTTACACCTCGTCCATCGATGATGAATTTCATTCCATTCCATTCTAACGGATTGTGGGATGAGGAGATTACTATTCCTGCACCATAATTTCTTGCTTCTCTGAAAACTACTGGAGTTGGAACAGTTTCTAAATTAAAAACATCTATTCCATTTTTCATCAATACTGCACTTGCCGCGTCTTTTATCATTGGTCCTGAGGGCCTGGTATCTTTTCCTATGACACATTTTTTTGATTTAATTAATGACGAAAAATTATTGCAAAATTCAAGAACATCTTTCAGGTTTAAATCGCCTCCAAATATTCCCCTTATCCCTGAAATTGTCTTTTTCATTCAGTCAATTTCGGAAAGGCTTTTTATTAACTCTGATGGATTTATTCAAACGTGCCTTGGTAGCTCAGCCTGGTAGAGCGAACGCCTCGTAAGCGTTAGGTCGAGAGATCGAGTCCCTCCCAAGGCTCTGTTAAATTTTTAAAATTTTAGATAATTGCTACTTTAATTCAATGACTGTTTCTATGTCGGTTTCCAGTTCTTTTGCTAAACCTTCCCACCATTGTTTTGTTTGATCTTCCAAATAATTCCCTTACAATTTACCTGAAATTGTCCTTTATAGATCTGTCGGTTGATTGACTGTTGATCAATCGCTAACAATTTCTAAAAAAATTCTAATTTTCCTTTTCTTCTTTCTTATTTTTCATCTTCCTGTAGATGATTATCATTAACGTCGCACCTGCACATCCCCAAAACAATGGTGATAATCCTGGATTGATGGTTGGCTGTAATATTCCCATAAAACCTAACGACATTATTGCCACAAGAACTAGTCCAATTATTTCCAGTGATTTTGCCATTTCTCTACTGATTTTCTCAAATCAAAAAGATATATGGTTTTGTAAAACAAAGAATCTGTGGACAAGTATCTGTTGGTAATTTTGATTTTCATGGTTGTGACTATTCCAATAGCTTTTGTTGAACCCTCATCAGGAGAATTTCGAGATCCGCCTCTTATTCCGTTATTTTACGCTGCCATAGGCGGAATAATAATTATCATGCTTTACAGTTCCTATAAAGACAGAAAGGAGCGACAGGCAGCTAATGTGAAAAGAAGATCTAGATAATTGATTTTAAAGTTCTAATCCGAATGATCCTGCAATACTGGAGAAGTTTATGTAAGAGTCCAAGTACTGTCTGCCTTTTGAAGTAATTACAAAAGTATTCTTGCCGTCGAATTCTATCTTGTTGATTAGACCTGCTCCTGTCAAATTTGTTAGGAATTTTGATAATCTTGAATGTGACAGGTTTGCCTTTGTAAGAAGTGACGTTGTTTTGATGCCCTCTTGACCTGACTGTTGAGTTGCATCCAGTAAATCTGCAACAATTTGCATGCTGGTTCTATAGGAAGCCATACGTTCCTAAATCTCAAACTCTGATATAAGGGTATTACCACTAATTCAGATCAGATAAATAAGCTCTGACTTGATTTCCGTGCGATGTCTTCACACTCGTCAATTCCTTGGTTTGATGACTTTGTAGGTGTTGCGTATAGATACTATGATTTGCGAATGAACGTTGTACCGTTATTTACCGATCGAAAAGAGGCAGCTTCCATCTGGCATGACACAATCCATTCTTGGGTAGATCCATCAATTAAAATCCGATTTTTGGAGATTGATGACAAATACTGGTTTATCATGGGTTCGGATTCGCAAAAACCCGACACAAACCTATCTTTTTTCAAGGAATTACCAAAATCTGAAAATTATGAACGATTCAAAAAAGGTCATGACGGAGAAGCATATCTCAGACTGGGTGTATATGCAGAAAAATTACTCGGTGATGTGAAGAAAGACGCTGTGTGCAATTGTAGTCATGAAGCTCAGGATCATGATGATGGTGATGGGGATGTCTGTTTGTTCAACAAGTGTGATTGTAAGAAATTTTCAAGTTTTCAGGTCAATCTGCTGAAAAAGAAAAAAATAATCACTGACATTAAATTTTTAGAGGAAAAAGATGTAAAAAGTGATCCGCTTGTTTGGAATTGTATTAATTTAAACAAGCTTTCAAAATTAGGATGAAATTAATCTAAATGCTTGTTTACTCTGACGTGTTCGCCTGGATAATGCTCACCGAGTTTTTTTGAATAACATTTACCGCATAATGTGCCATCAATCTTCCATTCTTCCATGGCCTTGAAATGAAGTTCTATTGATTCGCTACAAATTGCACATTTTTCTTTTTTACCCAAAGTGACATTGCTCTTTTTATTCGTTATAAAAAACATTCTGGAATACAACCCTGCTTTGAAAAATTATGTTAAATATTACTGGTTTATACTCAATTTAGGTAGGCAGTCTGACCAATGTAAACCTCCTGCAAGATTTTTACTTGGTTGGACTTCTACCTTTGAAATTAAAATAAACTGCTTGTGATTTTTTTCAATGTTAAAATTTCATCTTCTTCCTGTCTGATTTTTTTATCAACCACCCGAAGCATTGCATCATTCCAAACATGTTGAGAGAAGAAATTGTGCTTGGTATTTGCTAATTCAATCTCATCATCAACTGCCGTATCTTCAAGAAATTTGGTTACAATCACATCTGCAATCTTTAAAATTCTAGAATTAAGTTTGAAACTACGAAAAATAGGTTCCAATTTTCTCACATCTCCTTTAAAGTCACCCTTTGATTCAAGAATTTTTTTATGAAGTATTCTGAAATATACTGCAACATAAAATAATGTCGCATATCTTTTTGTTTTATGGCCTCCCTGCTTTCCGTATTTTAATGATTTTTTTGCAAATTCTTTCACAAGGTACGGGTAAAGCAGAATCCTGTAATCGTCTTTGAGATTCTCATTGAATATGTCGTCATACTTGCTTCCTCTTGGAAGAAATTGGGCCGGTGAACTATATGCTTCTGTAGGTCTTTGCTCGATTCCTGCAACCAGCGCTTGTATTGCATCTTTTGCAACAATGACTTTCTTATGATTGTCTGGAAGATAATTGTTGTATATTGCATCCCCGTCATACTCAGATTGTTTTGATTTGGATTTTGTATCGAAAGAACCAGCTTGAATCTCGTAAAAATAACCACAATTTTTCAACTGTGATTTCACCGATTTATGAAAATCCATCAATGAAACTAGATCTTTTCCTCTCACTGAGTTTTGGGAATTCCTATATTTTGTAATGTTATTTTGTTCTTGCTCATCGTCTGCTTTGATTATTGTAACCGTCATCGAACCGTCCATGTTTTTTGTTCTCTTTGAATGATCCAGAATGGAGTTTGATGTTTGTGCCCCGTTGACAATTTGAGGAGCGTGAAGTTCAATCACATTCTCACCTAATTCGGCAAAATCACTGACTACAATTGTTATTCCATTGTTGTAAAAGAAAAATTTGCTTGGATTACTTTGTAATGTTTCTCTTAATCCTTTGTTGACCGTAGTCTTAAACTGCATCCATTGCCTGATATTGGATTCAAAGACATAGTCTTTATTCTTACTTACAAATTCAGTTAGTTCACGTAACTTCAAAATTCCCAGAATGGTATTTTCATGCCTTAGCATCCTTTCTAATTTTATAGACGACTTTTTTCCCGCTGCTGGTTTTTTTATCCTGTCCCATAATTTTTGAATTATCACTTTTTGGTCAATGATTTCTACCAGATCATCTGCATAGTCCACATTTTGATCTGTCACATAACAGCATTTTATTTTTAGATTTTTTTCTTTGATTTTTGTGACCAGTTGTGCAAGTTCGGGCCTCATTTTCACCACGTCTTTTGCAAGTAATCTTTGCGCGTCTTCTTTGAATTTTGCAATAGCTTCCAGAGAGTGCGATGTTCCGTATTTTGATTGAAATAATCTGATGGTGTTGTCTGAAAAATCTACAGGAAGATAGGCGTCAATCCCAAGATCATTTGCTCCGTCTACAATTGCATCCGCTGCATCATCTTCAGTAGCCTCAAAAACCCTTGTTAAAATCCACTGAAGAAAATTGTTTCCTTTCTCTACTTCGTTTTTGGAATTTTCTGCATATTCATGGATGCTTTCCTGGATGTTTTCTGCAAATCCCTCTAGAGGCAGACTGGAATTTTTTTGAACTAGCAATGCGTGTGAGCCAGGTATGTATTCTAATAACCCGTTTCCGTTTTTAGACAATGTGTCTTCTAATATGTTATATATTTAGAGAATTGGGTAACTATGTAATAACTCTGGAAAGGAAATGACGTGATTTGATAAAAAAAATAACAATGATTGGAATTATTACAGTTGCTGTGATTGTAATGATTGGTTTGATTATTTCTGATTCTTCTACTGGGAAAAACTCTGAAGAATCTGAAGTGGTTGTTAAAGGCGATATCATCATGCCTACAAAAGCTTCTCGTCCCGGATGTGAAGAGATTGATAGATGTTACATCCCATCTGTAATTGTAATCGATTCAGGGAATCAAGTTACCTGGGTGAATGAAGATTCTGCATTTCACAGTGTGACTTCGGGATTTTACGGCGAACCTTCTGAATTATTTGATAGTGGGCATTTAGATCCGTATGAGTCGTTTACTGTAGATTTTGATGAAAAAGGCACCTATGATTTTTTTTGTACGCTTCATCCTTGGATGAAGGGCCAAGTGATAGTAGAATAAGGTACCCGAGGGAGTCGAACCCCCTTGTATAAGCTTTGCAGGCTCACGCATAACCGTTCTGCCAGAGTACCATTTTAAAAAACACAAAATGAATAATTAAACTCTTTAGATTAGAATTTGTTAAATGATTTTGAAGCCAGCTTTACATCCTCACCTTTCACCGTTTTTCTACTCGCATGGGACGCCATGTCGACTGCACTTTTAGCAATACTGTCTGCAATCTCTTCAATCACTCTTCTTAGCTCATCTGCTGATTCGTCACTCACTCTCTCTGCACCTGCCTTTTTTAGAATTCTATACATTGCAGATAGCCCCAATTCAGATGATTTCATGGATTTTCTTTTAATTTTTTCCGAAAAAAGATAGTGAGTGAAAAAATATCACTAAGGAATCGATTTATACAGACTATTTCAACAATTGACAAAGAAATGACGTGGTATTTTGATTCTCATATACACTTGTCAGATCCTGAATATGTTTCTGACATGGAATTTATCTTAAAGCAAATGGAATGTTTGAAAATCAAAGCGTGCTGCGTTTCCATGAATTACGATAACTCATTACAAACTTTGGAACTTGCAAAAAAAAGTAATTTGGTACTGCCTTTTATCGGAATTCACCCTGAGTGTGCAAATGAAGAACTTGAAAATATTTCTAAATTGATTGAAGAACACCATGAACATATTTCTGGAATAGGGGAGATTGGATTGGATCCCACATATGTTAAGCAAGATGAGGATGCAAAAAAACAAAGTAAAGTATTTGAAACGCTGCTATCCTTTGCAGAAAAATTCAACAAACCCGTATCAATCCATTCAAGAAAAAGCCTTGACGATGTTTTTGAAATCATGACTTCATATGATACAAAACATGCGCTGTTACATTGGTTTGATGGAAGCAAAAAACAACTTCAAAAAGCAATGGATATGGGATTTTTTGTATCCTATGGGCCTGTAGCAATCTATGCAAATGACAAGCAAACTTTATTGTCTAAAACTGACGAATCCCAAATACTTGTTGAAACTGACGGCCCGGTAAGATTTTCCAGATGTTTTGAAATGAAATCTGGGCAAGTCAGCTTTATCCCTAGTGTAATTTTTTGTGCTTCGAAAATTTTGGGTAAATCTTTTGATGAAATGGCATATTTGCTAGAAGTAAATTCAAATGCATTTCTTGGAATATAGGTATAAAATACCCCACTTGTTTTAGACGCATAGTGGATAGAATAAAGCGACTTTCATATGAAGTTCTTGTAGATCACAAAGCAAAATTTGGTTCAGATTTTGCTGATAATAAAAAAGCCCTGAACGAAGTTTCCATTGTGCGTTCTAAAAGCTTGAAAAATAAAATTGCAGGCTATATCACAAAATTCATCAAAAAAGAAATCCGTGAGGCCAAAGAGAAACAAGCCCGAATCGAAGCATCAAAATCTGAACAACAATTTGAAAAACGATCTGACGTAGAACTTGGTCAAGACGAGGACGAAACTGCAGAAGACGAGGACGAAACTGTAGAAGACGAGGACGAAACTGCAGAAGACGAAACTGAATAATAAATTAAATACCATTTCTCAATTTTAATTAGATAGATATGTTCACTGTAAAATTTGTCGGCGGTGCGAAAAAGTCTTTTCCAATGGAACTTTTAAAAATTGACAAGTCAAATGTAACGATTCAGGAACTAATCGCTTTGCTCTTGGAACTAAAACCTCTGGATACTCCTGAACTTGATACTGACAATGTTTTAATCGCAGTCAACGGGGCTGATTCCTCTGCCATGGATGGAAAATCCACAGAAATAAAAGACAATGATGTTGTAAGTATAATCCCTGTCATTCATGGCGGTTTGTCCAAAAAAATTACTTTTGAATATTCTAAAAAACTAATACAAGTCCTGGAGATTAAAGGTCAAAAGTCAATCGATGTAAAATTCATTGACGATCTCAGAAAAAAATACCCTGGACTGGCACTTCAGGCTGTGTCGTGTGATTTTGTTTTAAATAACTACCATTTGAAAAAAATCATTTCGCTATCAATTGAATCCCAAAAAAATAATATTTTGCTTTCAAATAAACTTGAAACTGATATTTTGATGCGATTTGCTTTAACTAAACAAATTTCAGATGCGATAAGGACCGTTGGAATGAAATCTGGAATTAATTTTTTCATCATTGCTATGGGAAATAGAAAAACTCTACACTCCATGTACCTTGAATTGATGCCAATTTCTACAAATATCTTCTCAAAAAACAATGAGATGTATTTAAAAAAACATTTCAAAATAACAAAGAGGCACACTGATTCGATCTATTCTAAAAACCCTCTGGCTGATCTGTTGATTGAGAAAGCTGCAGTATTACTCTGACATACTTCGTTTTGTCTTTTCTGTACTTAGTATGTCTGATTTTTTTAGAATAGACACTCCTGTTTTATTGCCTAGGATTTCAATCAATAGAACTTTATCTGGAAATTCAAGTGATACTTTGTTTTTTATTTTATTTGCTATTTTTGTGATTATCTCTTTACTTGATAACTCTGAATTTCTTTTTTCAACTGATATTCTATACGTTTCCTCATCTAAAATTTGATTGGACATCTCTTCGACACTTTTTTCTATTTCTTCAATTTTTGATTCAATGACTTTTTGTATCGGTATGATCCTTTTGCAATATCTGACACTCCATGGTTCATCAAGAAGCATTTCTTTGATTTTTCTTACAGTTTCTACTGGATCAAGTTTTGTTTCTGCTGTTAGAATTCCTGACATGCTTGTAATTGTAATTTTAGCGTCAGAATCTCCAAGTTCTTCCAAAATGTCGATTAATTCGCCCTCCGTTTCTGGTTCAAAATGCCTGGGACAAGTAATTATGAGATTCATGATTGTAAAATTTCTTCTTTAGTTAAAGAACCTTCCCGGATAATTTTGACTTCTTCATTTTCTATTTCGATGATTGTCGATTCTCCATTACTTGTAATTATGCCGCCGTCCACAAAAACATCGTAATTTTGCATTTTTTCCAAACATTCTTCTGGATTTGTATGTGGCAGATCTCCAGAAATGTTTGCACTGGTACCAACAAGATAATTGCATTTTTTTAATAATTCCAACGTGCACCTGTGATTGGGAACCCTGACGGCAATTTTGTTTTCTAGATTCAGGGATCTTTTTATTTTTTCATCTGTAACTTTTAGAATTAATGTTAGTGGGCCGGGCCAAAACTTCTTGACGATTTTTTTAGCAAGTTGATCAAACTGGGCTATTCTTTCAGCTGCCTCTGCAGAATATGTTAAAATCGGAACCGATTTTATAATGTCTCTGGATTTTATTTTGTAGATTTTTTCTACTGACGCTTTATTGTATGGATCACATCCTATGCCATAAACAGTATCTGTAGGAAAAATCACAATTCCTCCATGGCTGATTATTTTAGAAGCTTTCTCAATCCCTTCCTTGTCACAACTTACTTTCAATACTTTTCCTTGTTTTTTTCTTTAATTATCATTTACATTTGAGTACATTTTTAACAGTTCATACCTACTTTGGAAAGTATGTCGTCTGAAGATTACGAAGACAATGATTTTGAAGATGATTTTGATGACAATTTAGATGAATCCGATAAAGCAAATGACTAGATGCTTAATCCAAAATTGTCTGCAAAGTTTGTAAATGTGTAATATGCTTGTAAGAACTCTCTTCCTGGCTGGCTAATTTTATATTTGTTAAAACCTTGATTGTCTACTTTCTCCAACAGTCCTTGCGATACCAACGTTTTCAGTATTGTTGAAATTCTGGAATGTGAAATGTTTGCCTTTCTAATCAGATAAGTAACTGATGCACCGTCTTCATCTTGCAGGTCATCCCTTGTTGTTGCCAGTATGTCCCCAATGATTTTCATGTGTGTTCGGTATTCGGCCATTTTGTCTATTGACGGTTATTCAAATTTCTATGAGAGAGCGCTGATATTTTTCAATATACTAAAAAGATAAAAGAATTTGACAAATTCCAAATTCATCTGAATTTTGAGCCTGACCGACAATCATTCCAAATCATCAAATTTCATTTTGGTTAATGGTACCTTGCTTACTGGAATGAATAATGCAACCAATCCCCCGATTTTGATTATCATTGATACCGGATATAGGATTGATTCTGGGAATACAAATGAGTACCATCCTACAAATTCCCCCAATGCTAAAAGTCCTAATCCTACAGCAACTGAAATTGCCCCCTTGTTCCTGTTTTCAAAGTACGATAACATTGTTTCAATCGCGCCATATGCTAACAAAATAAATGAGACAGATCGGAAAATGTGCTCTAGCTGAACAGAGGAGACCAGAAACAATGGTATTATTCCGACTGATCTAAAATAACTGGATTTTGGAAAAAATGATTTTATGCTGTGTGAAAATGCGATAAAAAAATACCCTACTGTTTGAATTGCAATTCCCAAAGTCTGAATCCATCTTTCAATGCTTCCTGTTTTTGTTACAAAATCTTCCAACATGTATCCGGACCATATGATAAAAAACCCTGCGCTAATTGAGAAAAATGCTATCGACAATCTAAATAATGTTGGACTTCCTGTATTTCTAAATCCAATATGTGACATTATTCCTATTGCAAGTCCTACCAAAAATCCTACCATGTTGAGAATATTTTCTAATAAGAATTCCAATGATGAATAGAATTACGTTTAGCTAATTATTTTAATCTGATGAATGATTACACTATCTTGTTAATCCCATTCATCCAAAGAACCTGCCGTCTGCCCTTCAGTGCTGCTTGCATAATCTCCTAAAATATCTGAATATTTTGGTTCATTATGGGCCACAAATTTTACATATTCTCCATAGCTCATATCCAAATCACAAGAACCGCATTTTACTTCAGAATAATCCATTGCCAATTCCGCATTTTCTTTACATTTTGGGCATTTTATCTTCATGCCCCTTACGTCTCTTTGATAATTATTATTGTTTTACATTCAATAAAAGATAAAAGGAGTCCGTTATTCTTAATATTTATGAGTCGTACTTGCACAAAATGTAAGAATCCTATTCCTGATGGCGAAGAACTGGGAGTTGTCGCAGCAAAATACCCTACATGTAACAAATGTTGGGCTGAGTGGAAAGAATACCAAATCATGGTGATGAATGAGATGAAGCTTGACATGTCTATGCTGGATCACAGAAAATTATTGAAAAAACATGAGAAGATATTTGTGGGTGTTTTGTCTCCAGAAGGGGAGATAATTGATTATACCAATGAAGATAACAGAAAACCTGAAGAACGACCAGGCGCCTAAAATTTTAAGTGCTTTTTAGCATTTTCTGGTACAACTATCAAAATTCGTCTTTTTGAATTTTCATCCAGATTATTGATTATTTTTTTGATTGTAATTGCAAGAATTTCTCTTTCATTTTCTTCCAATGTCAAAAATATCTCCAGAATCCCGTCAACATTGAATTCAATCAGTTTTTGCGGCGACCGTGCAATCTCTGTGATATATGCTGAAAACAATCCCTCCCTTTGTTCTTCAGACAATGTTGTTAAAATTTTGAGCCATGTTTTGAAAAGTTTTGCAAAGTTGGGAAAAGGAATGGTGGGGCCAGCTTCTAGCGCATTGTTGATAACTTCCATTTTTTCAGAATCCGGCAATGAAAAGAATTCTATCATTCTCTTTTTCAAAATTGGATTTCTTAGAAAATCTGGCAAATTTGCCAAGTTGATGATTATATTTCCTGCAAAATTTTCGCCTACCATCGATCTAAACGAATCACTGTTGAATATAAAATCATGGAAAATACTTTAGCTTAAATAAACGAAATTGAAGTTTAGCAATATGACATCCACTGTAGTTGTTGGCGGATTTTTTGGTGATGAAGGTAAAGGAAAGATCATCTCATATTTGGCAATTAAAGATAATCCAAAAATAATCGTACGTGGCGGTGCTGGCCCAAACGCTGGTCATACAATTAGAGATGGCGACAAAGTGTATAAAGTAAGAATGCTCCCGAGCGGATTTCTAAATAAAAATGCCAAAGTGATGATTGGACCTGGAGTTGTAATCAATCCTGACGTTCTCAACAAGGAAATTCAAGATTTTGATGTCACAGGGCGTGCATTTATTGACAAACACTGTGGAATCATTGAAGAGACTCATCTGGTCAGAGACTCAAAAGGGGAATTAAAAGAAAAAATTGGTAGTACTGGTTCGGGCACTGGCCCTGCCAACGCTGACCGTGCTATGAGGGTTTTAAAACTGGCAAAAGATTTCGATTCTCTATCTTCATTAATCGTGGATGTTCCTTTGGAGATTAATTCCGCACTTGACGCAAACGAAAATGTCCTGGTAGAGGGTACGCAAGGAACGTTTCTTTCACTATGGCATGGGACATATCCGTTTGTTACCTCCAAAGATGTCACTGCCTCTGGGATTTGCGCCGATGTCGGTCTTGGACCCACTAGGGTTGATGAGGTAATCGTCGTTTTCAAATCATATGTTACGCGTGTTGGAACGGGACCTCTTGACAAAGAACTTTCTCTTGAAGATGCAGAGAAGAAAGGTTGGTCTGAATTTGGCACAGTCACTGGTCGCCAAAGAAGGGCTGCAGATTTTGATTTTGATTTAGCCAGGCGTGCAATCATGCTCAATGGCGCAACACAGATTTCAATAACAAAATTAGACGTGCTCTTTACTGACTGTGCAGGAAAAACTTCTTACGATGAATTGTCTGACGATGCAAAATCCTTCATCGCAAATATTGAAAAAGAATTAAACACGCCTGTTACAATTATTGGGACCGGTCCAGATGTCAACGATGTCATTGATAGAAGAAGCTAGGCTCCTTTATTTTGGATAAGTTTAATTTGATAACAAACAGCTAATCCCTGTGGAAAAGTTACAAATTACTGATAAGTTACCACGCTACATTCAAGTTCATTCCACTTTGGAATTTACTCGACTCGTTTGCGCATTAGAACGTGCCCCACGTGTTTCATTTTTACACGATTACCTTGGAAAGAAAATTTTATCTGTGCAAATGGATGTTTTGAAAGAAAAACCGATTGTATACTACACGCATCTGGAAAACCATGGTCACTACCTTTGTTATGGATTAAAGGGAGGAAAAGAAGAATCTAAAATTGTCGATACCACTTCTGACGCCAGCAAGCTTTATTCCCCAATTGTCAGAATAAAATCACTGCCTAAAACACTGCAACCTGGGAATGGCACGCTTGACAGGTATCAGCCTATCGAATTGGAAGACATGTCAAGTCTGGCAAAACTCACCTGGGGCATGGAGGAAATCCCATTTCCATTATTCTTGTTTCCTCATAATGATAAATGGCTAATTGGCGTTTTCATGAATTTTAATGACGAGGGAACATCGTATTTTTGCCATGTCGTGCTGGATTCAGATCCGCAAAAACCCTTTTTGAAATTCTCTACAGTGGATGGCACCCAACCTGTATTCGTAGAAAATCCTTCGGAACACGGTTATTCTTATATCAAAATAATAAAATTAAAAGACACTCATCCACTAGTAGATTATGGCCACCTTCAAAACTAGACTTTCCCAGATCTCAAAAATTAATGGCAGAGTCATTCTTGCCAACGATTATGATTTTTCTGTAAAAGATTTAGAATCAAAAACAATTCAAAACATAAAGCAATTGCATCCATTTCTGTGTGGAATCAAACTAAATTTCCATCTGCTTCTTCCACTGAGCGGCAAAGAAATTCTAAAAATCAACGAAGCGGCCCACAAGTATGGATTGCAAACTATAGCTGACATCAAACTCAACGATATTGGAAATACAAATAGGGTGACTGCTGAGCATTTATGGAATTTAGGGTTTGACGCAGTGATTGCAAATCCGATTATGGGTCTTGACAGCCTAAAAAATTTGGTACAATCTGCTCACAAAAATGGAAAGGGGGTGATTACACTGTGTCATATGAGCGCGCCTGAGGCTAAACTGTCATATGATATGGAAATCAAAATGGGAAAAAAGCAACAATTGTACGAGTTGTTTCTGAATTGGGCCCTTGCCGCAAAGGTTGACGGAATTGTGGTGGGAGCTACATTTCCAAAAATTATTCAGTACTGTTCTAAAAAAGCAGGAAAAGATTTGAGCATCTTTTCTCCTGGCGTAGGTACTCAGGGCGGTAGTGCAAGCGAAGTAATTTCATCTGGAACAAACTATCTGATTGTGGGCAGGACAATTTTGAATTCTAAAAATCCGATACAATCTGCAAAAGAATTACAGCTGCAGAGTTTTGGAAAGTAACATTTGTGCTTTTGTTAAAACAGTCTTTGCATTGTCAAAGGTGGTTTTTTCCATTGCGGTGTTATAATCCACCCATACGTAATCTGAATGTTCATGAGAAATTTCCACATCTTTAGTATTTGTTTCAGCCAGGAAAAACACCACTTTCTTATTGACTAGCTCACCTTGATATTGAAAATTATATTGGATCCACTCTTCAAAATTATCTAAAAATGCCACATCCGTGATTCCTGTCTCTTCTTTTGTTTCTCTTATGGCTGTTTCATGGATTGACTCCCCTTTCTCCATTTTGCCTTTTACAAAGTCCCAATGCCCTGAAGGGTAATGTAAAAGCAAAAACAAATTTTTGGATTCCTCTTTTCTAAACAGCACAATCCCTGCAGATGTCTCCTCAATCATTTTCCTAGCCTCCTCTTCCTCACTTGATATGTTCTAATAGCTCTCATTAAATCTATTTTTCTAAATTCAGGCCAAAAAATATCCATGAATATTAATTCGCTATAGGCACTTTGCCACATCAAAAACCCGCTCAATCTCTTCTCCCCTGAGGTCCTTAACACCATGTCTGGTGACGATTGTGGCAGATGTGATGTGTAAAGATTTAACTCGATCTCTTTTTTGTCAATGTCCTCTACGTTGAGAGAGCCGTCTTTTATTTTACTCCCTATTTTTTTCACTGCGTCTACTAGTTCGTCCTGCCCCCCATATGCGAGCGCAATATTTAGAAAATGATTGCTGTAATTCTTTGTAGCGTCATCTAGCTGTCTCAAAACTTCTTTAATGGATTCTGGGAGAAGCTCTATTCTTCCTATTCCCTTCACTCTCATTTTGCACCTGTGAATTCTTGGGTCGTTCAATAGCTTCTCCAGTCTCATCTGGATTAATTCATAGAGGTACTCTAATTCCTCATCCTCTCTTTCGAGATTTTCTGCCGAAAGGGCATAGAGTGTGACAATTTTAATATCAAATTCCTCACACCAGTCAAGAAGGTTTTCCACCGCATCAGCTCCTTTCCAATGGCCTTTTTTTGGAATTGATAGGTGCCTTTTTGCCCACCTTCTGTTGCCGTCTAAAATTACGGCGACATGATTTGGAATGTCTCCGTTTTGAATTTCACTTTCTAATCTTTTACCGTATATCTTGTAGAGGCCTGATAATTTAAAAACTAAATCCCTGATTTTGCTAATGTTTGATCACCATTTGATAATTCATACTTGATAGAAGATATCAGTGTTTTTCAGAAATTGGGTTTATTGATACATTTTAGAATGAATTCAGTCTGAAATCATTTCTTGATCTTTGTGTTTTCTGTATTTTTTAAAGAGTATCGTAGCTGAGATCAGCGTTGCTGCTAATCCGCCTAGTAGTGGCGGAATCAAAGTAAGGGAAGGCTCATCATCAATCATAATCTTGGTAAACTGCAATATTGTTGGGTAGATTGCTCCTAACACGATTATTCTTAAAATGTCGCTGATTTGCCTTGGAATTCCGCCCATCCAATTGCTCAGCAATATTCCTGCAGATATCGAACCCATGCCAATCCATAACATCGGCATTGCCCCTGACACAAATTGACCTACGATTATTTTGTCGGTAATTATCGAAATGAATTCTGCATCTGCTTTAACCAGCTCTGGATCTACGGCACTGACGCCGGCTGGCACTGATGAAAGAATTAGCAAAACCCCTGCAATCATTGTGAACATTCTGATAAAACCCATCGGCGTTGGCTTTGACCAACTTGACAATATTCTATCGATATCAAATGCCCTGATTAAAAACGCGGCACCCAAAATACTTACAAGCACTGCAAATATTTCTGCGGTATAGCCGAATATGGTTGCCATTCCTCCAATTAACAAAAGAATTCCTGGAACCCCTAAAAAGAATTTTGAATATTTTGAATCATATGCAAGCATTTTGAGGTATTTTCCAAAAACCGCGTAAGAATATTCTACACTTCTACTGACTTTCATTACTACACGTTGCACAGATACTATTGGAAGCACGTTTTGAATCACCGGTATTACACTTTCATCGTCTTCACCGTCAGAAACAATGATTGCGCCGTTTGCAGAAAATTTTTCTAAAACTTTTCTTGTTTCTAACAAAATTTTTTCGTCAGCTTGAACCCCTCTGTTTTTATTTCCCGCGACAATTACGACTTCTACACGGTATCCCTTGCTGATCAAGTCTTCATATGTTTTAATTGCTGCAAAAATGGAGTTTGAATCCGCATCTTCAGGATCCTCCAAAGCTAATCTCTGGGCTGCCTCAATGCATGCATCTCTGCCGATCACAGGTGTGGTGACGGCTGCCTTATCGCCTACGTCATTATCTCTGTCAACACAAATTACTAGTAACTTGTTAGATGTTGACGCATTAACGTCTTTTTCAATTTTCCCTGTTTGCTGAGACATTCAAATCTCTCTTACGGGATTGCTTTTTAATGATTTCTAACTACTACGAATAGTGCAATTTGGCCTTGGGCTATTCTGGCCTTGACTGGTCAGACATTTTGACAAATTCTTCAGATTCGGACTTTAGCGTGTTTATTCTTTCCAAAGTTTCATCCATCACATCTTCCGTATTGCCGTTTTCAATCATGTTGGCTAAAACCTTGGTTTCCAAAATATATGAATTAAATGATTTTAAAGCATCCATGTAATTGATGTAGCTTGTTTGCCATTCTTCAGATGGTTTTGATGTGACGAATTCACTTATCTGTGTAGTTACCTGCGATGATGTCGCTTCAGCTACTCTGACATAGTCTTGTGGAGAAATTTTTCCTGTTCGTAGATTGTCATATTCAATGCCTATTGACTCTTCTAAAACTTCGTGGATATTTTTTACACCGTCCAAATAATTCTCATAGTCGGCTACAACAAAAGTTGTTTTGACATCTTGAGGGACAATCCATAGCAAAAAACTTGCACCTGTAATTGCAGCTAAAATTATGGCCGTTGTTGCAATTCCTTTTTTTGATGCCATTTTGTAATTTCACTGATGAGGAGTTTATATTTGCTAATAACTGACAAAATCCCGATTTTTTAAACAAATATTGGAAAAAATATGATTTTCTAATGTGTCATTAAGATTTTTTTTTGAAATAATGGTATTTTTTTGTAAATATTCACAAAATTGTTTTTTTGATGCCTAAAAAAATTTACGTATATCTCGCCTATAGTGAAATAATTTTCACAGCCTCTGCCTAAATACCACAAAGTTTGACAAATTTCATAATGGTTCAAGCATATTGCGTAAAATGCAGAGCAAAAAGGGATATCAAAGATCCCAAAGAAACTACTCTAAAGAACGGACGTCCTGCCGTAAAAGGCACATGTCCAACATGTGGTACTAACGTATTCCGTATTGGTGCAATGCCAAAAGAATAACCTCACACAAGGTACACACGATTTCTCTTTTTCAAAACCAATATAGGGTCAACCCTGCACCATTTTTTAGTGACTAAGTCAGACTACGAAAATCTACTCGATCGTATTAAGGATAAGCTAGGTGATACTGACAATGAATCCCAAACTAGATTTGAACTTCCTGTTGTGGATGTGATGTGGGAAGGACAAAAGACCTTTTTGAGAAATTTTTCAGAATTTCCAAAGATTTTACGCAGAGATCCTCAAAAAGTTTTACAATATCTTTCAAAAGAATTTGCAGTTCCGGCAGAAATGCAGGGAGATAAGGCAATGTTTGTTGGCCGAAGGGCCCCCGATGATTTCACAAGATTATTTCAAATTTATGTGAAAGACTACCTTGAATGCACAACATGCAAAAGCCCTGATACAAAAATCCTTAAAGAAAACAGGATATCGTTTTTGATTTGCGAGGCCTGTGGTGCAAAATCTACTCTGAAAGGCAAATATGCGTAATGCAATTCTCGGTTAGAACTAACAACCATCAAAATCAATCAATGCTAAATATCTGCGATGCTAACCTGCTGGGGAAAAAAATCACTCAAAACGACTTGACTGTCCACATTAGCGAAAATTATTACGGGGACCGATTTGTTGAAAAAGATGAAGCCGAATCTCTACTGAAAAATTCATCCATAATAAACATGGCAGGAAAAGAAACCGTCTCTTTATCTCTGAAATTGGGAATTGGTTCTGAAAACGCTGTAAAGATAATTTCAGATGTTCCGTTTTTGATTATATTTCAAATATAAAGCTGTTTGATTTTTGCTTTGCAAACTTTTTTAGTTTCTAACAGCAACCCCTTTTATCTAGTAGGAGTACCTCTTCCTGTTGACTGATACGATTAGCAAAAAGCTGGAATCTAAACTGGATAATAAGCTGAATTCAAAACGAAAACGATCGCCTCTGGAAGACGGATTCAAAAAAGGAAAAGTGATCAACGAAGTTCTGGATAAACCGACTGTCATGACTCTTTACAAAATGATCACTGATCATGTTATTGCATATGTTAATGGCACAGTAAGTGCAGGAAAGGAATCAGTTCTTTTTTGGGGCGTTGACGACGATGGCGCCAGCGTTGCATTGAAAATTTATTTGGTTAGTACTGCAAATTTTAAAAAACGTGAGCCCTACATCCTTGGAGATCCCAGATTCTCCCATCTCAAAAAAGGAACAAAAAACCTTGTCTATCTGTGGGCAAGAAAAGAGCATCGAAATCTAACCCAATGCTATCGGGCTGGAATCCCGGTTCCTAGGCCGTACTATGTCACAAACAATGTTCTTGCCATGGAATTCATAGGTGACGGTGGCACACCTGCAAAGCAACTGCTAACTTCGGAAGTTGACGAGAATGATTACGCGCAGGCCATTTCTATTCTTGGCGATCTTTACAAAAAGGCAAAACTGGTTCATGGTGATTTTTCAGAATATAATATTTTTAAGACGGAAAAAGGCTTGGTCGTTTTTGATCTTGGCTCTGGAGTTGATATAAGACATCCAAACGCTCAAGAATTTCTTAAACGTGATATTAATAACATTGGAAGATTCTTCAATAAAAGAGGAATTCCTGTTGAAGATTCAGATGAGATATTTGAGGATATTGTAAAATGAGCTTTGAAAAACTAATTCGCATTCCAAACGATCGAGTCGGGGCCTTGATTGGAAAGGCTGGAAATGTAAAATTAAAAATTGAAGAGGCTTGCTATGTTTCTTTAGAGATTGACGGCGACAACGGTGAAGTCTTTATAAGAACTCAGGGTGATGTTGAAAAAATTCAACCTTTCAAAGCTATGGAGATTGTAACTGCAATTGGCAGGGGTTTTTCTCCTGAACATGCAATGACTTTGCTGGAGGGTGAAAACGCATTACATGTAATAGATCTTAGAGAGTTTGCAGGAAAATCCAGTGCGAATGTTGAAAGGATAAAAGGGAGGATTATCGGAGAGGGTGGTAGAGCAAGACGAAATATGGAAAATCTTAGTGGTACTCATATCTCAGTTTACGGAAGAACTGTTTCAATTATTGGCGATTCAAGCAAATTACGTGTTGCAGTTGACGCAATATCTGCTATTTCAAGTGGAAGTATGCATGGGGCTGTTTATACAAAGTTAGAAGCTGTTAACAGAAAAGAAAAAATAGAAAGAATGCAATTATGGGAAGATCAAGATGTCTTCTATTAAAGAACAATTCAATCAAATTTCCCCGAGTGAATTCTTTTACAGTAATCGTGATTTAGCCGGATTTAGTAATCCGACAAGATCTCTTTACACTGCTGTAAGAGAGTTTGTTGAAAACGCATTGGATGCATGTGACCAAAAGGGCATTCTTCCAGACGTTCATTTGATCATCAAGGCAGTCGATCCTGACAAGCCGGATCCCAAACCGTACATACTGACTGTAAAGGATAACGGTCCTGGAATAGATGCAGACCATATTCCGCTTGCTTTTGGAACTGTACTTTATGGTTCCAAATTCGGATTAAAGCAAGCAAGGGGAATGTTTGGACTAGGAGCGACCATGGCAATTCTTTACGGGCAAATTACCACCAACCAGCCAGTTACAGTCAAAAGTTCTGTGGACGGTGTTACGCAGGATGTATTTGAATTGTTACTTGACATTCAAAAAAATAAGCCCGTAATTGTTCAACATACTACTAAGGAAGTTTCAAAAAAAGGACTCTCTGTAAGTATCTGTTTGGAGGGAGATTATTCAAAAGCGGGAAACAAGATTAGGGATTATGTTTATGAAACTTCTTTGATCACCCCATATGCCTCAATAACCTTTGATGATCCAAAGGGGGAAAAATTCAGCCATCCCAGATTTGTAAAAGAGATTCCCCCACCTCCAACTATTATTCGACCTCATCCGCACGGGATTGATGTGGAGAGAATTAGAAGGATGATTGTTGAATCCCAATTTGAAATTCCCACTATCGATGATGCGATGATAGAAAAAGTTAGAAAAGATTTAGGGTTGTCCGTAAAAAGTTTTACCTTTGCTGCAATCATGGAAAAGGCAAAGAAAAAGTGGAAGACACTTCCGCGCCAAGTTAGGGTGGTAATATCTTTAATGTCATTTTTAAAAATGGATTTTGAAAAGTTAAACAAAATTAAGATTGAAGACATTGACATGCCAAACAAAAAACTGCATTATTGGGATTTTGGTGATTCACAATCGAAATCTGTAGACATGGATCCTGAAAGTCAGTATTACAAACAACTTACCAATACCGTGCAAGGCGAGCCGCTTACAACATTTCTGACAAAACGATTCCAAAGAATAGGGCCTACCACCGCTGTCAAATTTGCAGAATACGCCGGATTCAAGCCTGAAAAAAGAATGGGTACTTTGTCAAACCAGGAATTGGTGGATCTTAGTGACGCGCTTCAAAAATTTGAAGATTTCATGGCCCCTGATTCCACTTGCCTGGCGCCTCTAGGCGCAGAACCGTTGGAAAAGGGAATTAAAAAATTCTTTAATCCTGACTTTGCCGCCGTTGTGCAACGTCCAGCATCCGCATATTCCGGATTCCCGTTCATTGTTGAGATGGGCATCGCTTACGGTGGCGATATAAAAACAGGTGGACCCCATGTGTACAGATATGCCAATAGAATCCCGCTACTGTACGACGAAGGCAGTGATGTGGTCCTCAAAGTTGTCAATGAAACTGACTGGGGCAGGTACAAAGTAAAAGGCGAACCGCCATTCATTATCGTTTCTCACATCTGCTCTACCAGAATTCCGTATAAAACCGCTGGAAAAGAAAATGTGGCAGACAGACCTGAAATTGAACGGGAGCTGAAATTGGCTCTGCAATTGCTGTCTAGAAAATTGGCTGCATACATGTCAAAAAGAGGCCAGGCTGACATGGCAAAAAAGAGGGCAAATCTTTACGCAAAATATATTCCGCTGATAGCAGAATTTTGTACGGAACTTGCTGGAAAAAAGAAAGAACCTAATTATAAGAAAATTATAGATGAAAATGTAATTGAATCTAAACAAACAGTAAAGGAGGAAAATGAAATTGGCGACAACTAAGAAAGAGCAAGCAAAGATTGATGCACGAAGCAACAAAGCTGATGTAAAGCAAAAGAATATTCTTGAGATGCTTAAAAGTCACGGTGCAAAAATATACGACGACCTGGACAACGGCCAGTTTCCAAAATTCTCCATTCCAAGTAGATCCGTGAGTAACATTGTTTATGATAAAAAACTCCGACAGTACATTCTGGGAAGCAATGCCGCAGTAAGAAGCTCGAGAAATTCTGCACAGCTGAGATCTTTTACACAATTGATGTGGTTGGCATTTTTTGCAAACAGATTGACCAAAGAAAGAAAATCATCCACGTTGAGAGATATTTACTACTCGTCGCAAGCTTTCGCTATTGAATTTGAGGACCAGTCCGAATCCGATAACATCATTGTAGATTTGGAGGCCGTAACTTCAAAACCTCGGGAAGATTTTCACATATTTCCAGAAGAGAGAAGTTCAATTTTCGGGGATTTGACCATCGAATACACTATTCCTGGATATGAGGGAAAAAAAATGAACCTGTCAAACCACCCTGACGGATATTCCATAGGTCCAAGCTTAACAACTGCCGAACTGGTAGACACCAGTGCAGAAATCGTCATTGCGATTGAAAAGGGCGGTCTTTTTACAAGATTTGTTGAGGAGCAAGTTGACAAAAAATTCAAATCCATCATCATCAATACCGGTGGACAAGCACCGCGCTCAACCAGAACGTTGCTAAAAAGACTGCATGAGGAAATGAATTTGCCTGTAATTGTTTTAACTGACGGGGATGTGTACGGGGAACATATTGCAATGGTTATAAAATCCGGCTCTGCCAACGCTGCCCATCTTAGAGACCTGACAGTTCCTGATGCAAAATGGGTAGGCGTGTGGGCCACTGATATTGAAAAATACAAGTTGCCGACAATCCCAATGACCGAATCTGATATCAAGAGATGCTATGATTTGCAAAAAGATCCTAGATATCAGGACGGAGTGTGGAAAAAAGAGCTTGATGTATTTTTAAGATTAAAAAGGAAAGCAGAGCTCGAGGCTTTCTCAAAATATGGATTGACAAACATTACGGACAAATATCTGCCACAAAAATTGGAATTGGCAAAAAGTCTCTAATTACTTTATTCTTAGCGTTAGTACGCCGTTTTTATATTTGAAATCAAATATCTGCATTTCTTTGACCCCCTCTATCGGAATTTCTTTTGAGAATCCTGACGTTCCACGTATGTATAAAATTCCGTCAACTAACCTTACTGCAATTTTGTCTTCAGGACCTGGAACTTCTGCAACGAAAACAAACTCTTCATCACCCTTGATCAAATCATACACCCAGTTCTTTGTTTCTTGCTCTCTTGCTTGAGTATATGCGGGTTTTTGGTCTTTTGCCATTTTCTTTAGAACTCTCACCCAGTAAAACATTGTAAGAGCGGCTGCACCGATTAGAATAAAACTCACAAATCCTGAATCCGCCCTCTGTGTCATTATGTAGATAATTCCTAGAAACAAAATAACAATTATGGGAATTACAAAATTTAATGACTGTTCATTTGAATATGCCCCCTTATAGCTTGCCAAACAGTGAAAATTACAGTCTACCAAATATAAAGTATCTTTGGTTTTTATTAGCATTTTTAAAATTTTATCCATTGTCTGATGACAAACAATCCAAACTTTCAATTCGCGAGATTGCTATAAGGGGAACGGTCATCGCAATCATAATCACGGTCCCGTCTGTCCTGACATTTCTCATTTCCTGGACTGTTTTGGACAACTTGATTTATGCTGCAATTTTAGGGGCGGTAATTCATTTCATTGCCATGGGGTTTTCCTTGAAAATTTCTAAAAAGATTCTAGTCAAAAAATAGATGCATAGATCATGTTTTATGTCGTTGTAATTTATTTTAAGAATGATGTCTTATTCCGGACTTGAAAATGATCTTGTATCTGAAATCCATTTGGAGTCCATTCAGGCCCGAGTTTTTTTGCTAGTGACATGTTATGGGAAAATGTCATCAGAAACCATCGCTGAAAAATTAAAGATCTCTGCTGACGAGGCAAAAAAAGCATCAAAAGATCTAATGGCACTTGGCGCCTTTATTGACATCACCCCTATCGAATTTGAGGCCATGCATCCTCGATTTACGGCAGTAAACATGTATAGAAAGATGTGCGAGCGAGAGAATATCGAATTTAAGCGAAACAAAATTGTCGATAATATCGGTGTGGTTTTGGAAAAACCATATGATGATGCAAGAACTAAATAATACCAAAACTTGGTGAACAACATTGAGCACTGATACTGAAACCTGCAAGCATCAGCCAGTCTATTTTGGCGTGATAAACATCAACGTCGATGAAAGAACCATCGGGTCTGTCGATGTTTGGAGATGTGGGGTTTGTAAAAAGAAATTCTGTGAAGAAAAACAACTTGGAATTGAAGAAATTGCAGAAATAGTGGGTATGCCAAAAATTGACGCTGATGCAAAATGGGCAGTTACCGTGTGTAAGTTACAGCAAGGAAAAAGCAAATGGAAATTGGTCAAACTAAAAGAAAAGGATGAAATTAAACACGAATGTCTTGACGAACAGGTGATTCCACTCAAGGTTAATGATTTCAAAGTCGAAGATGACAGGCATTGGAGCTTTCTGATTGATGACAATGTCAACAAAGCTGTAGAAATTTAATTCTTGCAATGGACCTTAAAGTTCACATTAACAACATTCACGGAAGCCAAATGGCTGCAAAGATCACCGGCAAATTCACAATAGGTGAAAATGAATTTCGTTTTACGGCTATTGCCTTTGGCAGGATAGGGGGGCAAAATGTCGGCGCAAAACTTTCTCAAATTACCGAGAAAGAGTTGGAAAGATTGGGCTATGATGTCGATGAGGTGATAGACTTGCTTCAGAGAAGTCTGCTTCAGGGTGATTTGACCCTCCCTGAGGGACTCACAAAAGAGTCCTTTGTTGATGACTAAAATTCGGCTTCTTCCAATGCCTTTGCACAAGAACAACTTCTTGTCTTAGGAATTTTATCAATTAACTCTGCCAGTATTTTTTTTGTTTTCTCCACGTTCTTTGAAAGTGTCTCCATCACTTCTTTTGCTGTAACTGGCTTGTCGGCCCAGACATCGTAATCTGTAACTGTGGAAATTGAGGCATAACACATCTGTGCCTCTCTTGCCAGCTGACATTCTGGAACAAGCGTCATTCCAATGATGTCTGCCCCTGTGGTTCTGTAGAATTTTGATTCGGCTTTGGTTGAAAAACGCGGCCCCTCTATGCAGACATATGTGCAGTCTTTGTGGATGTTCAAACCCTGTCTGTCAGTCACCTGGATGATTGATGACTGTAGTTCTGGACAAAACGGATCGGCCACTGAGATGTGTATTACCCTGCCATTTTCTGAAAACGAGCCGTCTCTGGATTTTGTAAAGTCTATGAACTGTGTTGGCAATGCAAAGTGGCCTGGTGCCAATTCCTCCTTCAGGCTTCCGACTGCTGACGGTGCAATGATTCTTGTAACTCCCAATTCTTTGAATGCCCAGATGTTTGCTTTAAAATTGATTTTATGTGGCGGGATGGTGTGTTTTTTTCCGTGTCTTGGAAGAAACGCAATCTTTCTTCCCTTGAAAGTTCCAACCGTAATTGTATCTGAAGGTTTGCCGTAGGGGGTATCCATGTCAACTTCCTGCGCATTTTCAAGCAGGCCTGAATCATAAATTCCGGTTCCCCCAAAAATTCCTATTTCGACATCTCTTTCCATTAGTACTTCACCAGTGACTTGCAATTGTATTTGCTAATCCCTTTGATTCCGCCGAGATCAACTAGCTCGATGATGAATGCGAATCCTACAATTTTTCCGCCCACTTTTTCAATCAGTTTTGCGGATGCCTTTGCTGTTCCGCCTGTAGCAAGCAAATCATCACAAATGAGTATTTTTTCTCCCTCCTTGACGATGTCTTTTTGTATCTCTATGGTGTCTTTTCCATATTCAATCGTATATGCCAATTTTACAGTCTTTCCCGGCAGTTTTCCTGCTTTTCTGATCATTATCATGCCTTTGTTGTATCTTGAGGCCAAAATTGAGGCCAGAATGAACCCTCTTGATTCAATCCCTGCAAAAACATCGATGTCTTTTGGGTGGAAATGCTTTGAGAATTCATCTGCCACATAAGATAATGCTGACGGATCTTTTAAAATCGGGCTAAAGTCTCTAAATAAAATTCCTTTTTTGGGAAAATTTGGAAAATCTGCTATTTTGTCTTTAAGATTCATGATGTTCAAGCATATTAGGTGAAATAAAATTGTTTGAAATTATTATTGCAATT
>JAQBHN010000036.1:0-17456 GCA_032127635.1 Nitrososphaerota archaeon | reverse complement strand
AAAGTGATGAAAGGCGGCTATAAACTGCGTTCTAAAATCACTCTTTCAAAAAATATTGAAGAATTAGAAAAAATCATGAATGATGGGTATGCCTCATCTTAGAAATATTGCCGATATCCAAAATCTCTTTACGTTTGTTTAGGATCTGACTGCATTTTATACTGAATTTTTACGCAAATTGGACTATTCTTATATATTTCAAGAGTGTATTTTATGTATGAAAATAGGATTTGAATCATAATTGGCGACAGCTTATGTTCTCATAAACTGTGAGTTGGGTTCTGAAGAATCTGTAATCTCGGAACTAAAATCTATTGACGGTGTTGTTGAAGTACATGGTACCTTTGGCGCATATGATATCATGGCTAAAGTAGAATCAAGTCAAGTAGAAGCATTACGGGAGACTATTACATGGAAGATTAGAAAAATTCCAAAAATTAGATCAACGTTGACGTTAATGGGAATTGAAGGTCAACAATAATCCTTCAAATTCCTTTATTTTTACACTCAAATTGCAATGCTGTGACATCGATTCAAAAACATGTCCGCCAAATGGACACCACCCATGAGAGTAGTTGACCTCTCGGCAGTTTAATTCTCATTAATTGTTGTATTGTATAATTTTGATAAAAGAAAATAATTAGAGGGCTTCAGAACCACTCTTTTTAGATGCGATATTTAGAGCAGTTTCAACATTAGTTGTGGTGATGATTCCATCTCCGCCTTTTCCTGTGAAAGCTGCATTTGCAATTGCTGAAGATACTTTTTCCACATCAGAATCATCTACAATTGTACTAACAGTTGCAACATGGTTGTATTCTGCAGTGACAGTGCCAGTTCCTCTGCCTGATCTCATTTCTTGTCTGGCTCCAGAACCCCTGCCTTTTCCTTCCAGAACGGTATATCCACCCACAATATCATTTATTGCCTCGGTTACTGCACCGATTTTGGTTGCTTGAACAGTTGCCTCAATTCGTTTCATTTCCATTCTTTTTCTAGTATTGTTTAAAAAAGATCATATGTTTTTATTCAAATTTTATGATACTATGGGTCTAGTTGGTTATGTCATAATCCTTTGGGCTTTTTAGTATCCAGGAAAAATAAAATTATGAAAAGTGATGAAAAAAGGTCTCATAGGCTAAACTATCTTTTAAAGTGCTATCTGTTAAATCCTAAGGAAATTGATCTCTACCAAAGAGCAAAGCAAATGGGCGTTACTGATTCTACTGCTAAGGATTACATTAGAACAGTCATAATTCAAGCCCAAAAAATCTATACGAAATAGCTGTCTGACATATATTCATAAATAATCAATTTGAGAGAAAATACACATGGCTGATCCGTTACTGGATGATGTAAAATCTCTTTTGGATAAGGATTTTGGAGACGACAGAATTCTAAAGCAAATTTGTAGAGCCTGTGAAAATAATGAGGTGATTAGTAATTACGAGAGAAATTATGTTAGAAAATTAGCTGAAAAACATCTGGGAAAAAGACCTGAATTTGGTCATACTACTCGTGTTGAAGAAAAACCAACTGTCCCTGATGTTCCTATTCGGCAAATTAGACAAACCCAATCATTGCTAACTGAGGTGCCACGAATATCTTATTCAAAATCAAAAAATAAAAAAATCATGCTTGGTATTGGCGGATTGGCTTTAGTGATAATCATTGCAGCGTCTTCTTTCAGCGGTCTTACAACCGGAACTGCTAAAATTGACACTTCCTCTAACATTCCAATTTCGCTATCGATTCAAACTGATTTGAAATCATACCACAAAAAGGATTTGATTTCAATCAGCGGTGTATCGGATTCTATGGGATCTGTGAATCTCTCAATCAAGAATCAAAACAATGAACTTGTGTGGGCAGAACAAATATCGTTGAAAGATGATGGGCAATTTTCAACCCTAGCTATTGCAGGAGGTGCAGGATGGGAAAAATCTGGAACTTATACAATCAAAGTGGATAATGGCAAAGAAACAAAATCTGATACATTTTCATTTGCTGCATGACTTATTCAAATTCTTTCCAATGCGAATCCACCAAATCCCGTAATTTTTCTACGCTAATTTCACTCATGTATTCACGGTAAACGATGAATTTGTTTTGTTTATCGGTATCGTCGCCATAAATGTCGGTAGTATTCTTCGGTATTGCACCTGATTTCCATTGGCTCATTTCAAAAATCCATATCTTTGAATCTGGGTTGGAAAAATCAATGTCGTCACATCCAACCACGTAAAGATAACATTTTGTTGCCATGTTTAATTTTTCATGCAGTTTTTCGTATGCTATCATCTGGCCTTTTGCCATGTTGATTTTGTCATTATGAAATCCCTTGAATTCTAAAATGATGAATCCTCCCCTATGTTCAATTAGCCAGTCAATATCCGTGCCGCCTGAGGCCATCATGCCGTGTACAATGAGATCACCCAGAACTTCTCTTCCACGTGCAAACTCTGATTCATCAAAAATTTGATATTTTGCCTTTGGACTATTACGAATGATTTGTTTAGATGTTTGTTGAGACTGCACATGGTTTTCCTTTTCATATAGCGTGTCGATTAAATCCACTGTTTCATCAGGCATCATTTTTTGATTTTTAAACCAAATGATAAGAGATTGTGTAAAATTTAGTAAAGTTTTATGATTCTTATGATCTATCTGCAGAAAAATTCATTTCCTGTTCCTTTGTAAAGCACAAAATACTCATCCTGATTCTTTCGATCCTTTTTTGCATTTAGGGCATCTTGATACATTTCAAAATGCTCTACTAGGTACAGCTGATTGCCTGGTTCTGCAAAATAGTCTATCCCGACTAAATCAAAGCCTGTTTCAGGAGTTAATTTGATCTTTTGTTCCTCAAAAATATCTTTGGCCAATTTTTAAAATACACCGAAATCATTGATCATACATCATTAGATTCTTCTCTTCTAATAATGCATGTAAGTTGTGAACAGCACGATAAATATCTGATTCATTTTTTGCTCCCGTACACACGAGCTTTCCTGACGCAAATAACAGTATCACTGTTTTTGGATCAAGCATTCTATGAATCAGTCCCGGAAATTGCTCTGGTTCATACATGCTTCTGGCTAAAGTTCGAGCCGCCTTTTCTAAATGGATTTTACCGCCAAGATTGATTGACGCTACCATGTTTTGAACCGTAATCACCGCATCCTTTTTTATTTTTACTTTACTTTTTCGTAACATTTGAACAACTGTATTGACTGCCTTGATTGCCATCTCCTCAGATTTTGCTCCCGTACACACCATCTTTCCTGTTCTAAAAATTAACGTGGCCGTTTTTGGTTTGGTTAGTCTGAAAACAAGTCCTGGAAATTGTTCTGGATTGTATTCAGTGTCTGGAAACTTTTTAGTGATTTCAACAAGATCTATTTTTTGATCTACTGATGCAGATGCAACAACGTTTTCCACACTGACAATAGGCTTCGTTTGAGGCATATCGAGGGTCTTTATATATGGCTTTATATATGCTAGCCAAATTTTTTTAGAAATTTTAAATTTTTCTAATGATGTCCAATCCACTGATAACGGTACTCTTCATCTATGATGTCTGATACAATTTCTTTGTTTTTGATTTTATTTTTTGGAAAATCCACATCAAAGATTCCCAATTGGCCTTTCCATGGAATTGGAATTCTTAGCGGTTTTGCATTTTTTAACAAAAATCCAAAAGTTTTGGTTTGAAATTTTTTTGTTGAGAAATGAAGTTTTTGATCTAGGGTGATTTCCTTTACTGAGTTGTATTTTTTTACATCATAAAGTTGGGCTTTACCGATAATTGAACCTGTAACAAATTTTTTATTTATTTTTAATCTCTTGGCATCATCAATTCTTATCTTCAATGGGGCATGGACTAAAAACTCTCCTCGGAAATTGGTATTCCAACTTCTCAATTCTATGCTTTTTTTTCCTGAGATGACTAAATCGGCAAATGGTTGGGAAATTGAAAGACACTTCAAGATTTATTCTGTAGCTGCTTTGATGAATTCGCCTGGATTTTTACCTTGTCCTTCAGGCAAATTCGTTATGCCTCCATTCAGGCTTTCAGTTACTATGCCTTTACTTGCGAGTACCTGAGCAGTCATTAATGATGTATTTCCAGCCATGCAGATCAGCAATGATTTGCCTTTGGATCCGTCCAGATCTTTGCTTAACTCTTCTGGAATTTGCTGCGTTGATAATAGCTGATTGATGATGCTCGCTTTTGGTATTACAATTTTTTCTTTATCGACACCTAAAGATTTGGCAATAATCTCAATTCCTTCCTCTTTTGGGGTATATTGGGGATGGACCCATATTATTTTATCATACTCTTGAATGCTGTCTATCGCTTCCTCTAGAGAGACTTGAATGCGCTTATTGGCTGACATTGCTTCCAGATTCTTTCTATATTTTTCTATGCCGTCAGCCACTACAACTACGAATTTCCCCTTATCCCCATCACTTACCATTTCTAAAATAGCATACAATGCAAGTGCTGTGCTTTCACCGATATCGTGACCCTTGTCTACAAAAAATTTTAGTAAATGCTTTGCCTGTCCAAAATCGACCTCGTGCTGAGCAGCATATGCGTCTGGATTGTACATCTTTAGCCCATCTGCTTTTGCCTTTGTTCTGATTCCTGCAACGTCCTGACCTGGAACTGGGAACACTACGTGTATAGCTTTTTTCCCATATTTTTGATTCATGTAGATGCTTAATCCGCCAGACGTGCCCCCTGTTCCAAAAGAGCAGATTATTCTATAGTTTTCCAATGAATCATTATTTTCATGCAGTTGTTGGTCGATTTCTACAGCTGTGATTGTTTTATGAGCGTCAATGTTCAATTCATTATCGTACTGTTCTGGACAAAAACAACCATAGATTTTTGAAAGTAATTTTGCTAAATTGATTATGTCTTGTGCGGCTAACAATGTTTCAACTTCGGAAATTGATTTGTCATAAATTGTAGGATCAAAACCTAATTCTGCTAACTGAGAACGAATGTTTGCTGCAGTAGCCTTTGCAACTAATGCGTCAACATCACTATCCTTCATTCCAGGAGCAGGACAGATATCCATATCTAGATCCATTATACGAATATTCTCATTTCTTAATTCCTTGAAGACCCCCTCTTGCAATTTTCTTGAAACTAGTGAAACAACCGTCAACCCCAGTTTTGACATTTGTCCAAGTGCAATTCCAAAATTTCCTGACGTTGCTTCAATTATTGTTTGATTGCTTTTCAGTTTTCCAGTTTTAATCGCATCATGCATAATGTGAATGGCAGGTCTAATTTTGATTGAACCTGATACTAGGTTGGAATCAAACTTTCCATATATTTTCAAGTCTAAATCTGAAATATCTAGTTTGTAGAGTTTTTTTGCACATTCCTTAAAGTCCCTTGTAAGATCAATCAACGGGGTTGCATTGACCACTTTGCCTTCTTCTAGGTGTGGGATTTTGCTCCAAATCTCTTGTTCGAATTTTTCAAGTAGGGGTTTATCAAAATCATTTTCAGACATATTTTTCTCTGGATGCAGTCAATTTTTTACTCATATAAAATATCTGATGCAATGCGGAATTATTTCATTTTCAATTTTCAACTTACACATCTAAAATGCTGATGACCTTGTTTGGAATATCTTTCAGCCTGCTAACTGCCATGGTTTTTTCATATCCTAAATGTCTGAGATTATTCGCTATGGTGGTCGCTCTTACAGTATTTGGGCCCAGTCCTAAAGCAACCATGCTAATTCCCAAATTTTTGAAAGATTTGGTCATGTTTCTTACTGCATCAGGATCTGACGGCTCTCCGTCAGTCAATGTCAAAAAAATGTCCGGTCTTTTCGACTGCAAAATTGGGAACATTTTGTCATAGACTTCAGCTAATGGCGTTGAACCGTTAGCAACAATCTGTGCCAATCTTTTTGCAGTTATGCTGTTCCATTTTACATTTTCAGGTTTAATTGACCAGCAAACCATTGATCTATTTTCAGTGCTAAATGCGTAGACGGCAAATTTTACTTTGAGAAAGGATAACACTTCGCATAACGCCAAAGTTGCTTTTTTGTATTCAATTGCGTCTGATGCAATGCTAGATGAATGATCCAGCAGAATTACAATTTTAGTTTTAATCGATTTTTTAATATCTGTGAAAAATGGCTTGCCCCCCTCTATGTATCCCTCTTCATCAAATTCATCTCCTGAGCTAAGATGCTGTTCTTTCCAACCTGTCTTCCATTCTTTGAATTTTGTTTTTAATCCATTAATCAGGCTCATGTCATAGATTATTGTTTCATCAATGTTTCTTGTTGACGGGATTTGAATTCCTATTGTTTCAGTTGCCAATCCTTTGTTTTCAGTTTTTTTATTTTCGTCTACTAGTACCTTGTATTCATCATAAACATCATCGCCTCGAATGACAGATGCTGGATCAATTTTACCCAAATCTCCTTCTTTGTTTTTAGAAATCACTTTGAGCATTTTTAGCAGTTCTTCTTCTGATAATGCCATTCCTGCTTTCATGAATGGTAGGGAAATTGGAATTGTTAGGAGGGAATCGATGTCTAATATTTTTATAATTTCAGTAACATTTTTTCCAACCCAGCCAGTACCTTGTTTTTCTTTTACCGCTTGGCTGACAACCGATTTTGCAAATGCAGATGCTTTTTTTATTTTTTCAAAGTTACTTGACTGAATCTCGCCCTTCAAGACGCCAAACATAAAATATTGATAAAATGCCTCCACAATCCTTGCTTTTCCATAAACTGTGTGCAGTTGTGGTCTTGCCACAAGCATGTATGTATAATTAAAAACAATTTCTTCATCCATCCCTTTCCAAATCTTTCTTCCCAATTGCTCAATTCTTTGAGTTTCCATTGTGTTGAGAATAAATCCAAATGCATGATCATCGCTAAGAATTTTTTTGCAGTATTTTATTCTCATCCCCTCATACCATAGCGAGGTTCTAAATTGACGGTATTTTTGGAAGTCATTTCCGATTCTTTTTTCTAATGGGGTTAGGATTACTTTATTTTCTTTTAGACGTGTTTTAGTCTCTGTTTTATCTGAAATTTCTACTACTATGTTGTCTTTTTCAGACCATCTTCTAACAAGAAAAGTTGCTATTTCAACTAAAGAATCTGTTTGAAGTTGAATTGCTTGCATTTAGTTTCCAAACATTGAAGTTATGATGTCACTTACTTTTTGGTATTCTATATCCCCCCACTGCGTATAGACATTTCCAAAAACAATTTCAGCCACTTTTTTTGGCGACATTCCTTTATCTAACAATTTAGCAAAAGCAATCGTTTCCCTCAAGCTAGGCGAATAAAATAATTCTTCTACTGCTGCAGCCTGTCTTAATGTATTTGCTAGTTTGATTGCTTGAATTATTTCTGAATCATGATTTCCAGAAACATGTTTTTTTACAATTTCCAATTCTATATTTTCTGGAGGGTATTCTAATCTAATTCGCACTGGAAACCTGCTTAGTAATTGTGGTGGCAATTCTTTCGTCCCACTGTGTGATAACGGATTAATTGTTGCAACTACAAACCAACCGTCTTTTGCTTTGACGACTTCACCATCTGACTCTTTTAACACAATCTGACGTCTGTCATCCAGCGCTTCATCCAATCTGAGTAGCACATCTGCTTCAGCTGAATTGATTTCATCTAGATACAGCATATCTCCACGTTTCATCGATCTGACTAACAGGCCTTCGTCAAAACTGACTGTTCCATCTGTCAGTGTTTTAGTTCCAACCAAATGGCTTTCTCTGGTCCTTAAGCTAAAATTGATGGATTCCATATTGACGTTATTGTTTTTGGCAAAATCTCTAACTAGGGATGTTTTCCCAGTTCCTTTTGGGCCTATTATGAGCACAAAAAGATCTGCCTCGTATGCCTTGTTTAGAATGTTAATTGAATTATTCCAATCAAGATACTGTGTTTCTTCCAAAGTATGTTTTCAATGATTTAAACAATATTTAATATTAGTTCTTGGAATCAAATGCTTCTATTTTTGTAAATGCGTTATCTAGTCTTTGATGCAATGCTTTGTTCCAATCCTCAAATCCTGAAGGATCTTTTGGATAGTTGTTGTAATGTTCTACTAGCCATTGGTTTTCTTTAGTTGTATATCTAAGCCCATCTGCAACTGTTTTATTCATCGCACCTCTAATTATCATCCCAATTTTCCCTAATCCTGAAAAGTCAGGGTGCTCACCTTTGCTGATTGACTCTACATCCATATTTCCCAAAAAGTGTTTCATTCCATAACTGATTTGTTCATTAGACATTTGTTGAATCAGTCGTCTGAATATTTCAAGACCTGCTGTTTTGTATCCGTATTCTTTGATATAGTCTAAATTGTATTGCCACAGGCCTGCTTCAGAAACGTCATTTGCTTCTAATGCCTGCGCAACATTGTTTCCAAGAATTGTACCCGCAATCAAGGCTGGTCCTATGCCACCAGCGTCAATTGGTTTTGGCATCCATGCAGAATCCCCGACCATCATGTATCCACCTGACACCATGCAATCGTTTTGTCTTCTAACTGAAACTTGGAATATTCCTGAATTATTATTGATGTCTTGAGGTTCTTCAGACAGTTTTGCGTTTTTGATTGCAACATTTCTGTGGAGATATTCTTTCATCAATGACTCGACATTGTCTTTTTTGCCCAATCTTCTGTTTCTTTTATCTAAAAGAGTTTTTTCAACTCCTAACCCGATGTTTACTTTGGTATCTCCTTTTGGGAATACCCATCCGTATCCACCCGGTGCAATGTCTTGATCTAAATGTATTATGCAATAATCTGGATCAAATTCTGTAAGATCCTTTTGTCCTTTTTCAAAATGCATGATGTATCTTCCAGTTGATTCCAAATCTCTTCTATCGATTCTTTTTTCAACTTTGGTGGAGTTTTGGAGTCCGTTTCTAAGCATTGATGTGACTCCTGTTGCATCAATTACAATCTTTGATGTTTTTTTGAATGGCTGCTTTGTTTTGTTATCTATCCCCTGTATTCCGACTACTTGCTGCCCTTCGTAAATTAGACCTGTAAGATTAATTTCATATTCATATTCAATGCCCATTTTCCTACATCTTTCATTTTGAATTTCTGGCAATTTTTGACGATTTAACATGTATCCTGCACCATCAAATGGTATTGCAGTTTCTTTATCTGGCGAAAATGCCATTACACCTTTTACATCATGTTCAATTTCAGGTCTAGTCCATTTAACTTTGATTCTATCTGTCATAAAATCAACTGCTTCTTTGGAGCATGCATCTCCACATACCCATCCGGCAAGTGATTTTCGACCTGGCAGAAATTCTGTATTTCTATCAATGACTAAAATTTTTAAATTTTGATTTGAATAATGCGAAATTGATTGTGCGGTAATGGTTCCAGCAAGACCTCCCCCTGCGATTATAACATCATAATCAGACACGATGTTGGAGTTTTTGTCTATCCGTATTTAAAATAATACCATGAAATAGTCTACAAAATCAATGAGTCAAAACAATTGATCGATAATATGGGTCGGTTCGTCGCGGCTTCTTCAAAGCTTTCGCTCAGACTGGAGCGGCTAATATTTCCTCATTCCCAAATTGTGTAGTTCTTTTATTCCTATTTAATCTAGTTGGCAATTTGAAAGATTTCTGTAAATATTTTGACTGTGTCTTTTTTGTTGTAAATTGGTGAGTGAATTTTTAATTTTATTGTGTCTTTTTCTCTAACTGCCAGATTTCCTTTGATTAATTCCTGCTTGTCTAACCTCATATGGAACCTTGAATCGACGGTCCTTTCCTCGATTTGTCCAACTAGTTCCTCGATTTGTCCAACTGGCAAAAGTTCGATTATTTTACTCATCAAATCCTGAGCCTGCATTTTCACTATTTTTGCCTTTAGCATAATTATGGGGTTTTCATAATGTCCTTCCACCTCCTCAAGTGCAAAATCGTCTTCTTTCAGATTTAAAACATCTTCAAAAGATTGATAGATTTTTAAAATATCTTCTGTTGCATGAACAATTACTTCAATTGTAATTTCAATCTTATGTGCCATGATTGTAAGAGAACAGATCTTGTTGGTTATGCCACTAGCAATTTTGTTTCTTTGTCTGCAGTTCTAACGAGTTTTACTTTCTCTAGACCTACATGTCTTACTCTGATCACTTTCTTGAATGCTGCCATGATATCTGAATTAATTTTACTGTAACATGTTGCTTGAACAAATTGATCAATTGTCATTTCTGGAATTGTTTTTCTAATTACATCTTGAGCAATTAATCTGAGTGCATGCTGTCTTGATGTGTTTAGTTGTCTGTGAGTTAGAGCGAGTAATTTGATTCTGAAGATGTAGCCATCTTTTGTCTTAACGTCTATGCTGAAGTTGACCTTTGATGATCCCCTTCTTACTAAACTGCGCAAAAATTCTTTTGAATACTCATATCTCTTGAAAATCGTTGTCGCTTTATCCCCTTCAACACTGTTGACTTGGAAGTAGATTTTGAATTGATGTTGTGAGGGATCTCCTTTTAGGATGTCATATAGTGTAACTTCTAAAACCCTGCCTATTGCATTTTCATCATCTGTAATTGGAATATACGCAATTGGGACGTTGTTGAATGAATCTGGTGCATATGCTTGGACCCAGCGTTTTTCTCGCCACTTGTCCTTTACTCGACCTTTTCTACGTGCCAATTATTAACGACTTTTGAACCCAAAATATAAGGGTATGTCACTAGATCTCTTTCTGATTCCCCATGTAGCTTTGCAAAACACTGGGAATTCTTATGTGGCCGTCTTTGGTTTGGAAATTCTCCATAATTGATACTAAAACCCTAGTTGTGGCTACCAGCGTGCTGTTCAATGTGTGCACGTACTGTGTATCTTCATTTGTTTTATCTCTGAATCTGATTTTCAATCGTCTTGTTTGATACTCTAAACAATTTGAACATGAGACAATTTCTCTGTATGCGTTTTGTCCTGCCATCCATGCCTCAATATCGTAGGTCTTTGCTGAAACCTTTCCCATATCTCCAGATGACAGTAACATCACTTTGTAAGGAATTTCCAAGTTTTGATAAAATTCTTCAGCTACTGCTAACATTTTTTCATGCTCCTTCCAAGAATCTTCAGGCCTTGAAAATACGAACTGTTCGATTTTATCAAATTGGTGAACTCTGAAAATTCCTTTCTGATCTCTTCCATGTGCCCCAGCTTCTTTTCTAAAACATGGGCTGACACCTGCATATCTTAGAGGCAAATCTTTTCCTTCTATGATCTCTTTTGCCCTCATTGCTGCCATGGCGTGCTCTGATGTTCCAATCATGTATAGATCCTCATTTTCAATTTTGTAGATTACTTCTTCAAAATCGTCTGCAATTACAGCCCCCTCCATGGATTCTCGATTAATCATATACGGCGGTTGAATAAGCGAATATTCTTTTTTTGCTAGAAAATCCAATCCGTAGTGGATTAATGACTGGTTTAGTCTTACAAGATCATTTTTTAAATAATAAAATCTGGCCCCTGCTACTTTTGCAGCTCTTTCCAGGTCTACTAAATCTAAATTCTCTGAGATATCTATATGGTCATTTATTTTAAAATCAAAATTTGGGATTTCCCCCCATTTTTTGATTTCTTTATTTGCACTTTCATCTGTTCCGACAGGAACTGATTCGTGAACGAGGTTTGGAATGGTTGACGCTAGTTTGGAATATGTATTTTCAACTGATTCTTGTTCTGACTCTAACTTTGTAAGCTGTGTTGAAATGTCTTTCATTTCTGCTAGAATATCTGATGCATCCTCGCCTGCCTTCTTTTTTTGAGAAATTTCTAATGCTACCTGGTTTTTGTTTTTTCGTAATTCATCAGTTTTAATTATTAATTCACGCCTTTTTTGATCAGATTCAATCAATGCTTCTAAATCAAAATCAGATGCTCTATCTTTGAGCATGTCTCGAATAGCCTGTGGTTTTTCTTTGATTAGTTTTGGATCTAACATCACTCTATCACCTTCAATGCAACTTGGATATGTTCCATCACTTCATCAACTGTACTGGCAAGCTGTTTCATATTCTTTTTACTTTCAAAATTAAAAACCAGATTGCTGTCAACATTTTCAACATAAAGACTCAATCCCTCTGGAAAATCGACATTATCTGGTTCTAGGGCTTTTTTCACCGTTTCGGCTTTTTCTTTTGATATGTTATTGAGAATTACCTGAACTTGACACGTTAATGACATTTGCTTCCAAATAGTTGAGAAATTCATCTAATTTGTCTTTAGTTATTTTTGCTCCTGCAGCGGCATTATGGCCTCCTCCAATACCGTTGAATTTCTTGGCACCTGTCCTCATTATTTCACTGAGATTGATGTCTGATGTACATCCAAAAGATTTTCTTGATGAGAACTTGATCGTATTTTCTTCAGCCTTGGTTCTCAGAATTACAATTTTCCCAGAATTTTTTGGTGATCCAGCAATCAGTGATGACATGGTGCCTGTCATTGTTTCTGGAACTATGTCTTCACCATTTACCATGATGCATGTCTCGCTTTCAGAAATTCTCCACCTTTCATTTGATAAGACGTTCATGTATTCTCTGATCATTTTCCTATAGTCTGTCAGAATGGTTTCTGCCTCTCTTAGAATCTTGTTTCTGTCTCCCATGCATACTGCCATTCCTACTCCTGAGCGATTGATTCTTCCGCACGAGTTTAGCATAGTTGAAAACTCTCTTCCGTCTCTCAGGAAACTTCTGTTGTCTTCTCTTGGAAATGTATAGGTATATCCGATTAGTTCTGACATTATTTCAGTAGCATTTTTTCCAGATGCAAATTTGGTAATTGATTCAATGACTTGCCTTTTTTCGTCTTCATTTAGTTCAGCTGGAACTCTCCATCTGCCTTCTTCTTTGAGATTAATTCCAGATGAGTTTAGGAGTGAAAAACATGCTTCCTTATTCCAAGTCAATCCTTCGATAAATGGCTGTGAGGTAAAGGCCAGTGCATCTGCAAGTGGTCTTGTCTCTCTTCCAACTAGCAATAAATCTAAATCAATATCGACCAAGCCTAGTTCTTTGGCAGTATTGGCAATCTCGAAATTTTTACCTGTAAGTGATTTTCGTTCTCCCTGGTCTTGTCTGTCGCCCAAAGCTGAAACAACTGCAATTGCAGACAAATCTGAATTTCTTTCATCAAGGATCATTGAAGCAAGATATGCCATCCCTCCTGCACAAATTTCAGTTCCGCCATCAATCCCGTATTTCCATGAATTTATGACATTTTGATTGTCTATCTCTTCATCTGGAATTTGATGGTGGTCTAAGACAATCCAGTTATCTCCCAACGTTTTATCTAATTCATTTGCAAAACCTCCTCCTAGATCAGTTACTACATGAAAATCTCTGGAATCCGTTTTGAAAGACTCTAGAACATTTTTGCTAAATTCTTTTGATGTCCTAACTGTACAGTTGGCACCTGCTCTGATTAGGGCTTTGGTGATGATGCTGCCTGATGTTAATCCATCACAGTCAATATGGGTTGTAACCGAAATTGTTTTTTTTGATTTTATACAATCTAAAATTTTATCCTTGAAAAATGAAAGTGATTCATCAAGAGATTTTGTCATTACTCTAGTTGAGCAACCACGGATTTATACTTCCATGTTTTAGCAATTCTTCCAATTCTTTTGTAGTAAACTGATAGTCTGTGAACTTTGGCTTCAATTAATTCCAAAGATCTGACATTTCTGTTGTCTCCCTTGTTTGTTTTGAGGTGTTTTTGGAGATTTACTGCTTTTTTGACAATGTTCTCCAAGTCTTCAGGCATCTCAGCTTTCAAATCACGTTCTTCTAAAATTTGACCCATTTTTTTATTGGTGACTGATTTGATTAAAGGAATTGCATGCTGATCTCTTAGTTTAATTCCTATTTGGCTGGGGGTCAGTCCATCTTTGGTATATTTTACAACTAACTCTTCAACATCTGAAATACTGAGTGTAATCCAAGAAGGTGCACGAAGTACAGCTGGTCTGATCGAATGTGATTTTCCATGTCTGTGTGAGTGTAATCGTCCCATGATTTGCCTGATTATAGAACAGAATTAAACGTTACTTATACTGATCTCGCACATTATACCAAAATTTGGTGTTTAGAATAAAAGTTAAATAAGTCTCTAAAGTCAAAACGAACAGGTAAACGGCATGAATACAAAAATACTATTAGCAGCATCCTTAATCGCTGTATTCACTATAGGACTCCATGCAGAAAATGCAATAGCATTTGCACAATACATGGGTAATGTTGGTAGTGAAGGCCAAACCGGATCATACACATTAGAAGAAGCACTTGAGATTCAAGCAAGAAGAGTCGAAGCAGCAAACGCTAATCCATCATCTGGATCAGGAACTCCATATATTGATGCAAATGGTGTAGTTGGTGCATCCGTAATTGCAGCAGCAGTGTTCGGTGGTATTGCGGGAGCCTTCTTCATTAGAGGAAGATCTGGTAAATACGCAGCAATGGGTAGAGGATAAAAAAAACTTCAATTTTCTCTTATTTTATTATTTTTTCATTAGTGTAAACTATGTTCAATTCATTCCCAATTCTTGAATACTGATCTCGCACTTTCTGATAATAAAAGAAATGTATATATCGCAGAAATAGAGCCAAATCATTATGATTCCTATCGTAGGTACTTTCCTCAGCATCCTGTCTTCAATTACAGGACAACTAGGACCAAACTACGACCCATTATTCTACGATGTAATGATTTACATCTTCGGAACCATTATGTTCACGGTATTCCTTCTAGGAGTTATCTCATTCTGGTTACGTGTACACGGCTGGGCTTACAAAGACAACCGTGAGAGATGGGTTGATGAATTAGACAGACACTTTGAAAGAGAAGGTATCGGTCTTATTCCAGACAATGGTAAATACTGGTAAATCACTTTCTTCTTTTCATTATTTTTAAAATCCCTTAGTGAAGACTATGGTGTTTTTTAACAGTTCTGGCGGTTGCAATTTTTTACAAAGTCTACGATGCTGATTTTCAAGTAATTCTCTGTATGCCGCAATACTACTTTTCTAGTTCTGGCAGGAAGTCTTTGTCTTTGGATGAGTCATAATCCTTCGTAGTGAATACTCCCTTGTAGTGATATCCATCCTGTAATGGCAGATTGATGAAAAGAGATGATTCTTTATCATTAACATAAAATGTTGATTTGCCCTGATCCATATCTCTTAGAGGGAAATCCCACATCCACAAAAAGTGACCGATTTCAAATGGGAATTTTTCTTTCCATTCCACGTAGATTGTACCGTCATCTGTTAAAGTATACATGGTTCTTTTACATTCTCCATCATTTAACCCCGCATTGATATTTGCAGGAATTGGTGTCTGAAGACCGTCGATAATTAACTCTAAGGTAACTTTCATTTTGTACGGTGTCTCTATATTTTCAATACACACTTTGAGAGGATTATCTTGATTTAGCTGAGCTTGCAGGAGGGTACTTCCTAAACCTATTGATACTGCTATGATGGCAGATATTGCGAGAAATCTGATTGTTTTTTTCCTCTTATATGGATCTCCCGTACCTGGCCAAATCATAGTGATGAATTTAGGTGGATTCCTTAAAGTCCTTTCTCTTGCTCATACATGATTTCAATAGTATCGCATTGATCCTGGTGGTCTGCAAGAAAATATGTTATTTCGTCTGAGTCAATTTCAAGCCATTCTGATTCTCCCTTGTAGGGGAGATAGTCCTCGATAAACAAATCATCTTTTCCTGATACTCTGACAATGATTTTTTCATTTTTTGGTTTTATCTCAAAAGGCAATTTTAGAACTTTTCCCCTCCTTTGATTTTGAATGTTTACTTTGTATTTGTCAGAACGGAATTCCGTTTCTCCAAAAAAATAACTTTGAAAAATGTCTAATTTTGTTATTTTAAAACTTAGCATGTTTTCATTAGTATTTTCTAGAAGATAAAACTTGGTTTATTTTCTTACGGAAACCGTAAAGAAGAATCTAATAAATGAAAAGGAAAAGTTGGGTTGTTTAGATTACTTGCCAGGGTCGTGTTGCAAACGTAATGACATAACCGACACCGATAATGATTGATTGATATGCGATGTTAGTGTATGGGATTGGTTTGATAATTGGATCTCCTTCAACTACTACTGTTTGACCTGGACCGAGTCCTGGACCAACTTTTGCTACGTTGAGTTGGGTGTGTACGTGGTATACACCTGCTTCAAGTGCTTTGGCAGATAGTGAGTAATCGACGACTGAGTTACCTGAAATGTCAAAGACATTTCCTGGTGGATCTCTTGCCAACATCTCCCATCTATTACCTGCGTTGGTTGACTCTGTGAAAATGGATAGCCATCCTCTTAGGTCTCTTTCTACTAAACTGACTAAAGTTCCCTGAATTGTCAAGGTTTCGCCAGTTTGTAGGGATTGTCTGTTGAAGGTTTCATCCTCAATTCTGATGAAACGACTCTGGAGTTGTGCTTGGACACCGTGTGCATCTGCAGTTGGAAGTACGGATTCAACCCAGTTGAAACCTAAAGTTCCTAGTGCAAGTACTACAGCTAGTCCAAATACGAAAATTCTTTTTTCGACCATAGTTATCCCTAAAGTCAAGAAATAAAACACGTCGTTATATGTTTTACCTTCACAATGAGGATCGACATCTTTTTCATTGTAAATCATTGATGTATAACATTAAAATTGATAAAAAATCAAACTAAATTATAATCTATTAAATTTAAAATTATGAAGTATTTTCATATATTTTATAAATAATTATAATATCTTGCAAAATATATGTTAATTTTAAAACTCTTACTTTATATTCTGAATTGACATGATGTTATACATGGCACAGATGCCCGCATTAATCCCAAAAGAAGTTGAGATCCAGAGACTAAAGAAAGTCTGGCTCATCGTTATTGCTATGGGTTCTACTGCAGCATCAGTCGAAGTCGATAACTTCGTTGATGGTTCTTTACATCAAACCTCTATCAGAGATAGTGCATTTACTCCAGCTCACTGGTGGCTATATTCACACTTTATTACTCTGCCACTCGGATGGGGTGCTGCTGCAATCTATGATAGAAGAATACCAGTTCTCAGAGGTCCAAACAACTCAATGAACACTGGTCTTAAGATGACAATTCTAGGTTATCTTGCTACCATGTTTACAATTGGAATCAATGAGATGTGGCACTTTTGGTTTGTAGAAGAAATCTTTGCAGTACCAAATCATTGGATGTTTAACATGGGTGTTGTAGTAGCCTTTATGGGCGCTCTTGCTTACGTAGTAAGAGTATATGCAAGACTGGTTGAACTTGGCGCAGAAACACCAGGTGAAAACCCCTATGTTGCTGAAATGTATAAGATGGCCTTAGAAGGCAA
>JAQBHN010000035.1:0-5259 GCA_032127635.1 Nitrososphaerota archaeon | reverse complement strand
AGGTATCTGGAAGCCACTGATGGAAAGGTACGAGCCCCATTTTGAATCCAAATCCTGCAATAAACATTCCAACAGAAAGTAACGCGAGTGGCAACATGGAAGGATCAAGTGTGGAGTAACCTTGAATGACTTCTCCAATATTTGTAGAGCCTGTCAATCCATAAGAAATTGAAATTCCGTAAACTATGATTGCAGAAGACAGTGCGCCAAAGAGGAAATATTTTAGAGCGGCTTCATTAGAACTTGGGTTCTTTTTCATATATCCAACCAAGATGTATGTTGGAATACTCATCAGCTCCCATGCAACAAATAACATTATCAAATCAGTAGAATATGCTACCAGTATCATACCAATAGTTGCAAGTAAAATCAGTGAATAGTAAACGGCAGGAGAATTATGCTTTCGCATGTAATTGAAAGATCCTACAGTTGTGAAAATAGCAACAATAAGCATTGCAATTGCAAAGAATCCTCCAAATGCGTCATCTACAATTACGTCTTCTGAGAATAGAGCAGATGATGCAATATTTTCATTGATGAACTGGTATCCGACATACCCCATGGATACTGCTAATGCTGCAAATGCAATGATTGCATAAAATGAGTTTGAGCCTTGTTCTTTTCTTGCGATGCTAATTATTGGAAGAAGGATTCCGACGGTGCCCAAAATTGCAATTAATACCAATGGAGTTGAAGTAATTTCTAACATTTCATCATTCTCCTATATCAGCAATATCAGAACTACGAATAGTAGTCCTGCTCCAAATACGAATAGATACGATTGTGAAACACCGGTTTGAGTTCCCTGAACGACTTTGGCGCTCCATCCAACTGCTTTTTGGACTCCAGCATTCATACCGTAATCGATAGCTGTCTTTTCAAAGTATCGGAATACTCCTCGTGCAAGCCATAGAGGGGCTACAACAAAGCACCAGTACACCATTGCGTTAAGATACCATCTGTTTAAGAAAAGTTTGTGAATTGCATAAAAGACAATATTTGAATTTACAAATTTCACAGGATCAGCCCATCTACCGATATAGAATATGTAACCTAATCCAATACCAGTAGCAAATGCTACTAGCGAAGAACCTAAGGCGACAGGATTAAGACCTTGCAAGAATTCAGGCAAGATTGATGCCTCATCAGCAACACGTGCAGTGTGAATGCCGAATGATTCTTCAAGATACTCTACAAACAAGTGATGCAGTCCCTCTTCTGCAGATAATCCAATAAGACCGATTCCAATAGTAAGTACTGCAAGAATTCCATATGGAATCCACATGGACATTGGTGCCTCATGAATATGATGTCCTTCTTCTTCCATCTTTTCGATGTGTTTGCTATTCTTTCCAAAGAATACTAATCCGATCATTCTTGTTGTGTAAAATGCAGTAATAACAGCAGTTAGAACAGCGATTAGGTATAGTGGCATTGCCCATTCATTTCCAGATGTATAGACTGCAGCAAAGATTGCATCCTTACTCCAAAAACCTGTGGTGATAAAGGGTGCACCCATCAAACCGAGACCTGCAGCCCACATGAACACATAAGTTTTTTTCATTTGTTTTCTCAAACCACCCATATCGCTCATGAATCTGGAGCCGACAACATGTAACAAGGAACCTGCTGCCATGAATAATGAAGCCTTGAACATTGCGTGAGAAATTAAATGGTAAAATCCTGCAGTATAGCCATCAACGTATTGATGAGACAGTCCTGCAATACCTAACGCCATCATCATATAGCCAATTTGAGAACCAGTGGAATATGCAAGAACTTTCTTAATTTCGTTATTCACCATACCTTGTGTTGCAAGTAATAATGCAGTAATTGCACCAACCCAAGCAATTATCTCAAAGAATTGGTCTGCCATAATTCCTGCTGCACCTAATGCAAATACAAGCGGACCAATTCTTGCCACCAAGAAGACACCTGCTTTAACCATGGTTGCTGCGTGAATTAATGCAGAAACTGCGGTAGGGCCCGTCATTGCTTCTAACAACCATTCGTTTAGTGGGAACTGTGCAGATTTTCCCATTGCACCGCCAAATAGTAAAACAAATGCAGGAACCAATAGTCCCTGAGCAGCCATGTTGGTTGCCCATTCAGTTTCATGCATTAATTCTTTAAATCCAAAAGTGCCTGCAAACAAGAATATCAACAACATGCCTGCAATCATCATCACATCCCCAACTTTGGTCATGATGAATGCCTTCATACCCGCATGCGTTGGTGAATAGTAATCTAGCATACCTAGGACAGTTCTACCTTCAACACCAACATGGTCTTTCTTTTTGTCACGATACCAAAAGCTAATCAATGCATAAGACGCAAGTCCTACACCTTCCCATCCAAAGAATACTTGAAGTAGGTTATCAGATAGTACGATTAATTGCATTGAACCAATGAAGAACAACATCCAGAACCAAAATCTTGTAATGTCTTTATCGCCTTTCATGTATCCTGTACTGTAAATCATAATGAGGAATGAAATCCAACCAACCACGTTTGCCATTATTATTGAAAGCGGATCTGCCAAAACTCCTGCTTTAAGACCAATTGAATCAATCCACATTATCTGATCATGGATTTCGTGAGCCTCCAAAGCTATTGGAAGAAGTGATGCTGCAGATAATGCACTCATCAAAGCAAATGCTACTGCAACATACCCAGTTGCATGTTTTGATAGTTTACCAACACCCGGAATAATTAATGCGGCAGCAAATGGTAAAATCCAAACCAGCCAAGCACTTGCCGCTCCAATTTCAAATGGTAATCCGAAAGCTTCTGTTGCCATAATCTAAACTCCCAACACTCCGTTCATGTATGGAATTATCGTCTTCAAGAAAATATCCGGATAAATACCGACTACAATTGAGAATCCTGCCAGCACCATCATAGGTACAGTCATGTGCCAACTTCCTTCCGTCACATGTTCAAGATGTTCAGGAGTTTTTCCAAAGAATACACGTTTTAGCATCCATAGCATGTATGACATTGTAAGAGCTGTTGCAATGAGACCTAGACCAAATGTTACTGCTCTAAGTGTTGAGCCATCTTCAATTGCAGTCTCTAATGCACCGAAAAATAGAATCCACTCTCCCATGAAACCGCTTGTTGGCGGAACGCCCATTATCGTTAATGCGCCAATGACTGCACATACGGCAGTGATCGGCATCTTTCCTGCCAATCCTCCAAGTTTAGAGATGCTTCTGGTTCCAACTTTAACAATAATAATTCCAGCCATCATGAACAGAATTCCTTTTCCAATGGCGTGTGTTACATACATCATCTCAGCACCTGAAAGACCAAGCACAGATATCGAACCAATTCCAAACAGGATGTAACCCATCTGACTGATACTAGAATATGCAAGCATGCGTTTCAAGTCATCCTGCATCAATGCCATTGCGCCACCGTAGATCATCGTAACAAGGCCCCAAATGTGGAACCATATTGCAAGATCTGCAAACGTTAAAGGTAAAAATTCTACAATTAATCTGAAAATACCATAAGCGCCAATCCCAATCATGGCAGGGGACAACAATGCACTGATTGGCGTAGGTGCAGAACCGTGAACATATGGAAGCCAAATGTGGAACATAAAGACCGCCAGCTTTACGCCCAGTCCAATTGAAATTGCAATTGCAGAAAGCATGAGAATATCTTTCGGAATTTCCGATTCATTGATGTCTGCAAAGTCGAAACTTCCAATTGTAAGACCAATCATCAGAAAACCCAATAGTAAAACAACTGCACCAGAATGAGTCCAAAACAAGAACATTAAACCAATCTTTCTTCTTGGCCCATCACCCCAAAGTGCAACTAAGAAGAAGCCCGGAATTAGCATAACCTCAAAGAATACATAAAATTCAATCAAATTAGTCGAAAGAACTGTTCCAAGCATGCCCATTGCAAACACAAGATAAAGTGCAAAGTAAAGTCCAGATTTGGCATTTACATAATTTGAAAGAGATGAAGATTCAACTATAGAAGTTTGACCACTTGCAGAGGTGTTAATTTTATGTTCTTCCTCAAATTGTTCATGAAATTTATGAACCATGTACGGTTTGGAGTAAATTGCCAGGATAGTAGATAGAACATAAATCATTATTGCAAATGGTGATGCCAATCCATCAAGTAAGAAACCAAATTCACCAAACTGTTCTGTCCATGGATAATGTTCCTCCACAGTACCAGATAATGCTGCATTAATTACAAGAATTGTCGTATACAATAGAATTGCAAATGTAAACCACATTGCAGGTGTGGGTCCAACTTTTCTTCCAATAATGTAAGCTGCAGGGGATAAAAGCAACGGCAAAAATACTGCCTGTAATAATGCATATTCCATTATCCCTTCAAGCTCCTAAAGTCTGCAATATCGACGTTCTGGTACATGCGATAAGCGACAATGATCAATGACAATCCGACTGCCACTTCTGCTGCTGCAATTGCAATTGAGAATAAGGCCATTGTTTGACCACCGCTGTGTGGTAAGAATCTACCAAATGCAACAATGTTGAGATTTGCCGCATTGATAATAATTTCAACTGCAAAGAGCATCCTGATAAAATTACGTTTTACTGCAAGACCGTAGATTCCTATGCCGAGCATAGCTACAGATACTAGTGTAAAATCAATTAGCTCGCTGGTCATTCTCCACATCCTCTCGTCTAGCTAAAACTAGTGAACCTGTAACGGATCCTGCCAGAATTAATCCCATCAAAATTAATGCTGGCCAATAATACGTTACAAAGTCAATTCCAATATCTCTAAAATCAGTAGCAGGTTCATCAGTAGTCATTGTTTTGACACCGGAATCCAAGAACACTGCGCCTAATGCAACCATGAATACAAGCATCAACCCAATACCAGCAAACTTTCGACGTTTGTCTTCGATTTTTTTAAATATCAATTCTCTTTTTACCAACATGACAGTAAACAAAATCAAAACAGCAATAGAACCAACATAAACTGCTAGTTGGAATAATGCAACAAATGGTGCATCAAGCAAGAAAAAGAATCCTGCGACTCCACCCAAAGTTCCCATCAAAGCAATGGAACCATAAATTAATGATCTTAATTCAAGCGCTGCAATTGCAGAACCAATTGTAATTACAGTTAATGCAAGAAAAACAGCATCAGCCATGTGTTGCACCTCTATCAGAAATTTTTATTTCACTGTCTTGTGCAACATATGGTTTTACCTGTAGTTGAGCAGGAGTATAGATTAGACCTTCTTTTGAAAATGAG
>JAQBHN010000034.1:0-3719 GCA_032127635.1 Nitrososphaerota archaeon | reverse complement strand
GGTGGAACTGGTGAAACAATTCTAAGTCAGATACTTACAGAGATAGAAGAAGGCATTTCATCAAGAGTTGTAGTTATTGGAATTACAAATCGCCCAGATATTTTAGATAATTCTATACTTAGAACAGGGAGATTGGATTTGGTACTTTATGTTGCCCCGCCAGATGAGAAAGGAAGATTGGAAATTATTAAAATTTTAACACGAAAGATGCCATTAGCAAGCGATGTAAAACTAGAAGAGATAGCAGTAGCTACTCAAAATTACTCAGGGGCAGATTTGGCAGCACTGTGTAGAGAAACTGCAGTTGAAGCAATGAGAAATAATTCCCCAAAGATTTCAAGTCGTGACTTTTCAAATAGTTTGAAACAAGTAAGACCATCCATTACAAAAGAGGTAGACCAATGGTATAACACAATAAAGGAAAGTATATCTAATGTAGTACCAAAGTCAGGGGATAAATCATTCTACGGATAAAAAATGGCAATACCAATAAGAAATATAGTGTTTGATAAGATCAAAGAAGCAAAACGTCTAACAGATGTTGAACTTTTCAAGAGTCTTGTAAAAGACGGACATGCCATTGCAGATGACAGATTTAACAAAATTCTTTTGGATTTGGAAATTCTCGGCCTCATTACAGTCTCATGGATTACCAAAGAGGAGCGCAGAATAGAAATTGTTGCAGTCGAACAGGAAGTCGACAAGATAGAACAGCAGGTAAAGGAGACCATGGAAAGCGATTACGAGGCCAGCTTTCCAGGTGTTGACAAATAAATTTTAGAATAAAGGAAAGTGGAACGCCGCATCCAGTGCGACAGCTACAAAAATGATTGTCAGATAAGGCGCAGTTACCTTGTATGCCTTCCATGCAAACTCGGACGTCGGATTCTTTGTTAGCTTGTAATGGTATACAAGCATCAGCGCCCCAGAGACTATTGCGATAACAGTGTAAACAACCCCCATGCCGTCCGGGATAAACGAGAGTATCAGCGAATACGGAATTAAAATCAGCGTGTTGCCCAAGATGAACTTTGATGTTTTGTGCATCCCGATTACGACGGGAAGCATTGGAACTCCAGCTTTCGCATATTCGTCTTTGAGCTTCATTGCAAGACACCAAAAGTGTGAAGGAGTCCAAACGAAAACCAGGAAGCCGACCAGGAACCCCAGCAAATCCATGCTGCCTGTTGCTGCCGCCCATCCGGCCCAAGCTGCAGCGCTTCCCGCAATGCCGCCAATTACAATGTTGGATACGTTTCTTCGCTTCAGCCAGACCGTGTAAATAACAACATACGAGAAAATTCCAACGGCAATAAAGAATGCAGAAACCGCATTCAACGCAAAGAAGCCGTAGATTACAGAGATGCAGCTTACAGCCAGCCCGTATATCAGGACGTTTGATGCGGCCATTCGCCCGGAGGGAATCGGCCTGGTGCTGGTTCTAGTCATTTTGGGATCAATGTCCTTATCATAATAGTGATTCAGCGCACTTGATCCTGCAGAGGCCAACGCTCCTGCAACAACAATGTGCAAATATGACCAATTGTCAAATTCGGCGGTAACGCCAACTAGCTTGCTTGCGGCATACATGGACGTAACTGCAGTAATTACCAAAAGAACAACAATTCTGGGTTTTGATATCTCCAGTATTTCATTAAATCCCAATTCACTCTAGCCCTATTGCAAAGCCATTTAATTTCTTCGTATAGATCCGCATGATTTCGCAAGGAATAAGTATCTCAGATCTGCCAGCTATCTTAAATGAGTAATTGGGACCTCATGATGCCAGGAATGGGACTTACAGCTATAGGTGTAGCTGGACTTACATTATCGTATGCAGGTATTGCACATACATTCATCGACGGCATGCATGCATTGACTGGCCTTGTGATGTTTGTCGGACTGATCATACTGGCGGCAGGCATACTGGACGGAGGAGTGTCCACAAGCAACAGGGCCAAAGCAACGACTCTGGTAGTTTTGTCAATCGGATTAGGGTTTGGAATGTTTGCCATGGTTATGAACACGTCAAACTATACAGTTACAATAGCAGGAATTTTAATGGCAATTGCGTTTCCCGCAATAATTATCGCATATCTATCAATGAAGCACCCCACGGTTGTAAAGCCGATAGGGGCAATTGTGTCAATTGCAGCGGCTGTCGGAATTATCATGTGGATATCGTTCGGAATTTTCTCAGCTCCTGACACGTACATGATTCCCCGACAAGCAGGAGTTGAAGAGATGGCCGAAGACCTTGCGCCGTCAGGGCCAATATTTGCAATTGAAATTCTAAAAGATTCCACAGTGGATGGCAACCCGGATTATTCGCCAGACGTGGCAGTTGTCACGCAGGGATACGTCGTTGAATGGACCAATGCGGATTCGGTCGCACATACGGTAACAAGCGCAGTAGACTTTGGTGAAACGTTTGATTCAAGTCTGATCAGCCCAGGTAAAGTTTTCTCAGTGGATTCAAATAATTTAGAAACAGGCGAGCACGAATACTTGTGCATCGTGCATCCTTGGATGGTTGCAACCCTGATAATCGAGGCGGCAGAAGAGCCAACAAAAGTTACGATTCCCAAAGGAGCTGCAGTTCCCGAAGACGGAAAGATATTCTACGATCCGGAAACAGTCAATGTCGCTGCGGGGACAACCATACTGTGGGAGAATGCAGACAACACGATGCATACTGCAACATCAGGCAATCCAAATGGGGGAGCTGACGGGGTGTTTGATTCAGACATATTGTCTGCAGGGGACACGTACGAGTTTACATTTGCAGACGCGGGAACTTATGACTACTATTGCATTTTACACCCGTGGATGATTGGGACTGTCAACGTAGAATAGATTTGCAGAAAATCAGACTAGCGGAATCGGACAAAACAATTCTGTCGGAATACTCGGAGAATCAAAAACCCAACGAATCATGCGCCATACTCTTTGGGAAAAACAACCAGGTTTTGGATTTGTTTCTGACAGAAAACATCGAAAACTCCCCCGTAAACTTTACAATCTCAAGCAAGCAGCTAATCGAGGCATACAAAATGGCCGAAGAGAAAAAAATGGAAGTGGTTGGAATATTCCACTCGCACCCGGATTCGGACGCATATCCTTCAAACACGGATAAAAAATTCATGCAAAGCAATCCAGTCGCATGGGTAATCTATTCAGGAATCAACAAAAATTTCAGAGCGTATTTGCTTGAATCGGACATCGTGGAAATTCCCATAGAAGGGTGATTCAAGACCGCAGACTAAACGTGGCACGCTCGCTATGGACGTCATTCAGGATGCTTTTGTCCGGGGAGATTATCTTCCCAATTACGTTGACAGGTGATGCGGGAGTGATCTCCCCAGGATTGCCGATGGGTGTAGGGCCGTAAAACAGGCAGATTGCCTTGCCCGTGGGCCAGTATGCGACATCGTTTAGCCGGACTGGGGATTTCGCATTTTCTTCAGGTTGCGAGATTGGCGATTTTGACGTGTAAATTTCATCCCCCCAAACATTAAGATCCACCGTAAACGGCAGCTTTGAAACAAAATCATTGACGGTGTTTGGGGAATCACCGTCATCCAATTCCAAAAGTATGTTTGACGAATGTGGAATTTCCACTACAACTGAATATTTCATAACTATACTGGAATCTTTGAATTAGATAAGACCTGCGAAACGAGGGTTATCTGAGCAGATCCTGCGATGTCGGTCCAGCC
>JAQBHN010000033.1:0-3307 GCA_032127635.1 Nitrososphaerota archaeon | reverse complement strand
CGCAAGACGGTGATGTTTTTCGCGGAAAATATTATGATCTTGCAGTTATTCCAACACCTGCCATTTCTGCTGATTGGTTGGAAGAAAAATATGATTACGATGGATTTGTTTTTCTCTCAAAACACGCTGCTGAGTCTGGGGTTCTAGCTTTGACATGTCACAGTACTGGAAATTTTTCCACTGCGAAATTTGGCGGAAATGACAAACAAGTGGCAATTCCAAAGCCCGGCTTTCAAAAAGCATATCTTCAAACTTTAAAGAAAAATCAACCGAAATTTCCTGGTTTTCAAATTACTATAGAGGCAACCCATCACGGGCCCACCGCCCTGACAAAACCGTCGATATTTGTTGAAATTGGCACTACTGAAAAGCAATGGACTGACGAGCCTCTGTGCAATTCTGTTGCGGAATTGGTTCACAAAGTAATGTCCGAACCGATTAAAGAATACCCTGCAGCAATCTGTTTCGGCGGAACCCATTACCCTTCAAAATTTACAAATGAACTGCTGGATGGAGAATATGCCCTTGGCACAGTTATTCCAAAACATGCATTAGGCGAACTCGATGAAAAATTATTTTCTCATATTCTGACACAAAACAGTGTCGCAAAATATGCTCTTTTAGACTGGCGCGGGTTGGGATCTCACAAACAAAAAGTACTTGATCTTCTCAAATCCACAGAACTTGAGGTTATCAAACTGTGAATCTTCAACAAAAGATTTACAAAAAATTACTTGAAGTTCCTAAAGGACAAATTACAACTTATGGCGAATTGGCAAAATCTGTGGGGCTGAAAAATGGCCAACGTGCGGTTGGAAAAATAATGAACAAAAACCCCTACCCTGTGATTATTCCTTGTCACAGAGTTGTAATGTCTACTGGAAAAATTGGCGGATATGCCTACGGGGTACATGTTAAAACCAAAATGCTGGGTGATGAAGGAATTAAAATTCAAAATGGCAAAATTGTGGATTTAGAAAATATGCTTTATAGATTCTAATCTTTTCGTTTTTCTATGATTTCTTCCATTAAGAGTCTGAGGTGTGCTTTGTTTCTAACGGTATTTCCACCTACTTTCTTGTAAAGAATCCAAAATTCCGGATTGGTCAAATCTTTTCTGTCTTTTGCGATTTTCAATAATCTTCTCAATGCTCTGACTTTTGCGACATAGACTTCTTTCTTGCCAACTCTTGCACCTTTTCTACCCTGTTTGGATCCTTGAGTTGTACCTCTTTTATTTCGCTGGTCTTTCTTTTCCTGCGCTCTTCCTCTTGATGTGCCTGTAAATGGTTTAATTTTGATTGTGTTTGCTGTGATTAGACTTCTAATGTTTTGTCTTGTAATTGCATCAGCAATATCGTCTAGATGGTCTGTATCGAATTTGATCCTGTGAACTCCAACACCAGTAACTCTGGCTGCAAGTCTTTTTTTAGCTTTAAGATTTACTACCAATTGCACTCACTCTCGCGTTAAAAATTTTAAATTTCTGTTCAATTGCTTTAACTATGATTTCTTTTCTCTTTTTAGTACCTACACTGTGGCCAAATCTGACGCCATCTGTCTTTGGATTTAATTTTTCTAAATCATTCAAGTTGAAAACTAGATTATCTGTAAATCCTGAAGGATGTAACCCTCTTGCATCTTTAGGTCCACCATATCCAACTTTAACAAGACCTGGACGACCCCTGCCTTTTTGTTTTCTTTGATGGTGATCAATACCTTTTGGTTTTCTCCAGTTAGTTTGAAGTCTAACATAACGCCAACTTTCCGGTCTAACAAAGTCTGGCTTGTGTTCCTTAGCCTCTTGTCTCTTTGCAAGTAGTTCTTTGTTGATCGTCATGAAATTGAGTCTTGAATTTTGGAATAAATACGTTCCTAGACGAAAAAAAAATTCTCTATAAGAAAAAGATAATAAGGAAACTTAAGGCGGATCGAATACTTATGACCAAGCCTGGGACTGACAAAATCATTTTTGGGGGCGTAGTTTTCTGACTCAAATCACGGGTACTGCCACAACTGAAAAGTTTGCATCACAGATCGAGGCTTTTGGAATCAAACCCTCCAAAGTCCACAGAAACCTTGGCGTTGATGACATGGTCGCCATCGCAGTTGAAAGAAAAGAGGGCATAGTCAATTCCACAGGCTCCCTTTCAGTCAATACTGGAAAATATACCGGACGTTCACCTGATGACCGCTTTATCGTATATGATGACAAAACACGCGATACCATTGATTGGGGTCCAATCAACCATCAATTTCCAAGTGACAAGTTTGAAAAACTTTTGGAAAAAATGAAGAACTTTGTTGAGAATAAGGAACTTTTTGTCTTTGACGGATTTGTAGGGGCAGACCCTGAGACCCGCTTGCCAATCCGAGTAATCAATGATCATGTTTGGCAAAGTATGTTTTCTAGTAATTTGTTTATCAGACCCACAAATGACGAACTGGAAAAACATGAACCTGAATTTACCATTTTATGCATTAATGACTTTGTGGCAGATCCTAAAATTGACGGCACTAGAACTGACGTCTTTATCCTAATTGACTTGACAAGAAAAATTGTCCTGATTGGGGGGACAGAATACGCTGGTGAGATGAAAAAATCAATGTTTGGTGTGATGAATTTTCTTTTACCTGAACGTGGTATTTTCCCTATGCACTGTTCTGCAAATATCGGCGAAAAAGGAGACACGGTGCTGTTCTTTGGATTATCTGGAACTGGCAAGACCACTCTTTCTGCAGATCCCAATAGAGAATTAATCGGCGATGATGAACACGGCTGGTCTGATAACGGGACATTTAATTTTGAAGGCGGATGCTATGCAAAGTGTATCAATCTTAGTCAAGAAGCAGAACCTGAAATATGGAATGCAATCAAACCCGGCGCTCTTTTAGAAAATGTTGTGCTGAATAACAATGTCCCAGATTACAATGACAATGCATTAACAGAAAATACTCGTGTGGGCTATCCTTTAGATTACATTCCGGGCGCAGTAATTCCAAGTATAGGTGGAAATCCTCAAGTTATTGTATTTTTGACTGCAGATGCATTGGGAGTTTTACCTCCTGTATCTAGACTCACAACAGAAGGAGCAATGTATCATTTCATGTCTGGTTATACTAGTAAGTTGGCAGGAACCGAGCGTGGTATCAAAGAACCAAAATCTGTATTTTCACAATGTTTTGGAGCCCCATTCATGCCCAGACCGGCCTCAGTTTACGCCAAATTACTTGGAGAAAAAATTAACCGGCACAATGCTGTAGTTTATCTTGTAAACACTGGATGGTCCGGTGGGCCATATGGGGT
>JAQBHN010000032.1:0-10853 GCA_032127635.1 Nitrososphaerota archaeon | reverse complement strand
GATCTAACAAAATTATACAAAACTGCAAAAACAATGGAAGAAAAACTTCGATTCTTGGGGGCTTTATGTGGGTTTAAGGATAAAAAATTACTTTTGAAATCACTTGACTTTTCTCAAACGTCCCAAGTTCGTTCTCAAAATATGCAGATGCCAATCATGAAAGTTGCCGCAAATCCATACGGTGATGAAGTTTTGTGGCCCTGGCTTAAGAAAAATTGGAAAAGCATTAACAAAAAAATTGGACATGGAAATCCACTCCTTAATAGAATCGTGGCAAGCATCACATCTGTCGCAGACGATTCAATGGAGCCCGAAATCAAGGCATTCTTCAAAAAGAACCCTACTCCAGGTACGGAGCGCACTCAATCTCAAACTCTAGAACGAATCAGAATAAATTCAAAATTCCTCAGACGCATGAGAAAAGAGTTCAAAGATGGCTAAAAAACTCGGCCCTCCGATATTTCTTGGAGTTTTCACCGTCCTGGCGATTGTATTTTTGACCGGCGGCGCATCTGATGACAAAGATATTCTTCGTCAAACATTTCAGGTGGACGCAATTTATTATGATGCTGGATATGTGGAGGTTTCTTATCTTGACACTTCTGATAAGACCGTCACTGTTGTAATGGAGATTCTTGGCATGGATGAATCATTTCAAAAAAAATTTTCAGATTCAGAGTTTATTGAAATAGTTCCATTCACTCATGAGCCAAAATATGGCTGGGCAATCCATCCGATAGTTTTGGAGATTGATCATTTGGAATTAGGCCACATTCAACTGAAAACCGAGATTCACGCACCTGGACAACCAATTCCGCCTGTAATCTATTCTCGACCGTAGATCGGGTACAAGATTTTATTGTACCTCTGAAAACTTGTGGTATCTTGGATTTAACTGCTGATTTAAAAAAAGGAAAGCGCGGAGCAATTGCAAAAGCAATCTCCATCGTTGAAAATGATCAAGCAGAGGCAAAAAAACTGCTGAAGAAAATTTTCAAATCCAGCGGAAGTTCTATGATTATTGGGATTACTGGCCCTGCCGGAGCTGGCAAGAGCTCTTTGATTAACAAGACTGTAATGGCTATGAAAAAATTAGGCACAAAACCCGCCGTGCTGGCAGTTGATCCCACCAGCCATGTTACCGGCGGCGCAATTTTGGGTGACAGAGTCAGAATGAACGAGTCGACTGATTCTGGAACATACATCCGAAGTATCGCATCCAGGGGTGCCACTGGCGCGGTCTCTCGCTCATTACGTAACAGCATCCGTGTTTTAGAATATGCCGGGTTTGACCCTATAATCATTGAAAGTGTCGGAGCTGGACAAACCGAAGTGGAGATTTCAAACATTGCCGATATTACGGTTGTCGTCTTCAACCCGAACACCGGTGACAGTATACAGACCATCAAAGCCGGTTTGACTGAGATTGGAGACATCTACCTTGTTAACAAAAGCGACCTCAGTGGATCAAACCAACTGTTTGACGCCGTTCGTGATTTTATCGGGGATTCTGAAAGAAACCCCGTGATTCTCAAAACCTCCGTAAAAAAGAACACCGGCATCTCTGTATTTGCCAAAACGCTGACAGACATGATGACATCTAAAAAGAAATTCAAGGATGCAAGGGAACAGGAGCGGCTTGAAGTCGAACTAAAGGATATTGTTTTAAATAACATCAAAGAAAAGATTGATGAGTTGCTGGTTTCTGACAAAATATTTTCGAAATATCTTAAAAAATTACAATCCAAAGACATTGATCCTTTCTTAGCTGCGGAGAAAATTACAAAATCTTTGATAAAGTGATGATATGGCTGCAAAAAAACCTGTAAAACAAAAAACACCCGAAAAGAAAATTTTCACTGATTCCACTTTTCTTGTAAAGCGAATCTATCAGAAATCTCCAAAAAAGAGGCCTGCAGAAGACGCAGGAACGTTTCCTTTCACTAGGGGAATTCATCCTGAGATGTTCCGTGAGCGATTCTGGACCATGCGACAGTATTCTGGATTTGGCGATGCAAAACTAACCAATGAGCGATTCAAATTCATGCTTGACAAAGGCCAGACCGGCCTCAGCATGGCGTTTGATTTGCCGACACAGATTGGATATGACTCTGATTCCCCGCAAGCTGAAGGCGAAGTTGGAAAGGTTGGCGTATCCATCACCTCGATCAAAGATATGATGACTGCATTTGACGGAATTCCCTTGGGCAAAGTCAGCTCTTCGATGACGATCAATTCCACCGCATCCACGTTGTTGGCATATTACATTGCAGTTGGGGAGGCACAGGGTTTCAAAAGCCACGAACTTCGGGGAACGACCCAGAACGACATTCTCAAAGAATACATTGCAAGAAACACCTACATCTATCCGCCGCAACCGTCCATGCGATTAATCGGCGACATGATAGAGTACTGTGCAGAAAAAGTCCCTTCCTGGTATCCTGTATCGATTTCAGGCTATCACATGAGGGAGGCTGGCTGCACTGCAACGCAGGAGGTTGCATTTACTTTGGCTAACGCCATTGCATACATTCAAACTTGCATTGACAAGGGATTGAAAATTGACGACTTTGCACCCCGTCTGTCGTTTTTCTTTTGTTGCACTATAGAGTTCTTTGAGGAGGTTGCAAAGTTTAGGGTCGCTAGAAAAGTTTATGCGAAAATTCTCAAAGAAATGTTCCATGCAAAAAACCCGCGCTCGTTACAATTGAAATTCCACACTCAGACTAGCGGCGAATCGCTGACTGCACAGCAGCCAAACAACAACATTATCCGTGTTGCAATACAGACAATGGCTGCCGTCGCCGGCGGCACGCAATCATTGCACACGAATTCCAGGGACGAGGCACTCGCACTTCCGACAGAGGAATCTGCAAAAATTGCACTCCGAACCCAGCAAATCGTGGCACATGAGAGTGGAATCACAAAGACTGCGGATCCCCTTGCTGGCTCGTACTATCTTGAAGAACTGTCCGACCAAATTGAAGACGGCGTGTGGAAGTATCTCAAAAAAATCCAAAAAATGGGCGGCTCTGTCAAAGCGATTGAAAAAGGATTCTTCCAGTCTGAAATTAGAGCAAATGCATATCGTCTCAAAAAAGAAACCGATAATGGCGAACGAGTTATTGTGGGCGTAAACAAGTACGCCGAAGATGAAGAGCAGCCTGAATTGCTGAGAGTTGACGGTAGAATCGAAGTTCAACAGAAGAAAGCACTCAAAAAATTGCGCGAAGAAAGAGACTCAAAAAAATTAGAAAAAGCACTGTCTGCAATGCAAAGTGCCGCCGATACCGAAGAAAACCTCATGCCTTACATCGTAACAGCTGCCAAGGCATTTGCTACGACCGGGGAAATCAGCAACACTTTACGAGAAGTGTTTGGCGAATATCGCCCAAAAGAGGTCTTTTAGATGAAAATTGATCATATTGCAATTGCAGTAAACGATGTTGAAGAATCCGCCAAAATTTACCAGCAGGCATTGGGTGTTGACGATGTGGAATTTGAAACGGTCGAATCCGAGGGCGTTAAAATTGCAATACTGCATCTGGAAAACGCTCGCATAGAATTAATGCAGCCTACAAACGACGAAAGCCCGATTAAAAAATTCCTTGATAGGAAAGGGCAAGGGTTGCATCACATGGCGTTGGACACTGACAATATTGAAGGCGAAGTTGAACGAATGGAGGGTTGCGGAATACAGTTTTTAGGAAAAATCAGGCCCGGTTCTGCTGGAACTAGAGTTACTTTTATTCATCCAAAATCGTTACACGGCGTACTGGCAGAACTCTGCTCTCATCCTGGAGAGCAATCTGACTAAACAGCGCACATCTAACTGAATACGCTTGTTATTATAGGCCCAAAGTCAATGTACCTTATGTCACAAGACAGAAAAATGTACAAATGTACCTGTGCTGACTGCGGAAAAGATTCTGAGGTTCCTTTTGAACCAAAAGAAGGCAGACCAGTATATTGTAAAGAATGTTTACCAAAACACAAAAAGTAGATGTAATTTAGTTTCGTTTGATTAATTTTAAACTTAATTCTTTTCAAATATTTTTTTTTATTTTTTAATATCAGCAGTCCCAACTGTGTTCGTTTTTACACATGTGGCCCAAACGGGAACTGTTGAAGCGTATTTTTTATGAAATTTCAATTAACCCTCAAATATCGGCAATTAAATTAATTGTGTTATGGGATTCAAGGATTTGTTTGTGGGGGACAATGCCGGAAACTATTCGGCCAAAGTAAAGTGTACTGGGTGTAACCGTGTAACTGTGGTAAAAATTCCTCAGGGAAAGACGGTTGAGAAATGGAGTAAGAGTACAAAGTGCGGTCAGTGCAACGCTTCAGATTCTTGGACAAGTGTCTGAAAATAAACCTGGACTTTTCAGGGTTGGAATGGTTGCGGATCTTTGGCCAGTTTTTCTATCTCACGTAATAATTTTTCACGTTTTTTATCACACGATGCAATTTTTTCTACTGTTTCTTCGGCATGATTTTCAAGTTTTACTTTTTCCTTGCCGTCTGTTGATCTTAGACATTCATGCCTTAACGATTCCAGCTGGTCTACCAAACCCTCTATTTCTTCATTAAGACAACTGACTTCTTTTACCAATTCTTCCATTTGCAAGTTTTCTGCAAGAATATCGAACTTAAGTGCATTGGGGTTTGGGATCTAAATATTGTGCTCTGCTTTCTCGCTGTTTACAAATTCAACAAATCCTGAAATCAGCCCTTTTACATGTGCGTCAAGTTCCTGCAATGCAAAAATGTCGTACGTTTCTTTCTTTTTAACGTCGTCTGGGTAGATTGTTATCCCGTCTTCTGTTATTAGAAAAGCGTGGTGTGCTATTGCGTTTTTAAACTTGGGGTGGAATGTTTCTTTAGTCCTTTCGCTCCAGTTTTCACTGTGTCCGAGATTGTCACAAATCATGCTGATCAGTTGGGGCAACGTGGTTTGTTTCTTGTATTCGAGCTTGGATTTTTTACAGACCATTAATTTTAAAAGTTTGTTGATAACTTCGAGATGCGATATGACGTAATTGTATCTCACATAGATCCTGAAAACTGTGTTTTGTCTAAGTTTTTCTCTGTCTGCTATGTTTTTACTGTCTGACTCTATTTTTATAAATACCGATTCAAAGTCTTTTTGAAAATTAAGAAAGTTGGCATAAAATTCCTCCTCCTCCAACGATACACGATTCCAGCAAATCAGTTTATCGTCTTTTAGGTCACTGAGAAATACCATGGCCGATTTCTTGCCATCGTCAAAACCTGTCATGACTTTCTATGGAATTTTTGAACTTAAGCGTATTGAAGTTTGAATTTTTAGCATGTTTTGGCATCGTGCCATGATCTCTGATGATTACTTGGGCCATTGCCGCTGTGATGACGATGCAAACTGCTCATTCCATCATTTTCAAAGTATCTGAAGCTGTTATGATTCCTATGATTTTCGATTTTTTAGAAACTAGGATGCATTTGGAGTATCTTATCAAAGGAACTAGGACGTTTGCAGGGGTGTCAAAATCCACTATTGGTGGAATCGAATCCATGGTGTCTGCAAGCGTTGCTTTTTTCAAATCTGTTTGGCCTAAATCAGCCAGGTGTTTCACAATTCCGTCTTCTGAAACCACTCCTACTATCTTTAAATTGTCAAAAACAGGAATCTGGCTGATTGATAATTCATGCATTTTTTTAATCGCGTCATGTAGTGTATTTGTAGGTTTTAGCTTTACGATGTCCTGACTGCAAAAATCACCTGCTGTGTGTGAGGATGACTCTCCCTCTAGTTTTGCAAGACTTTCGAAGATTTTTTTAGCTGTATTGTAACTTGGCTGACTTCTGCCTGATTCAATTTGATTGATCATTGAGGTGCTAACTCCGGTCATGCTGGCTAGTTTTTTTTGGGTAATGCCCATCTTTTGCCTAATTTGCTTTATTGAATCAATTCTTGGCAACAATCCACTTAGAGATGATTTTGATTGGCTTAAAAATTTATTTTCAGAGATCATTGCACATCAGTCATCGCTTCTAAACGTCCATTTCAATTCTCCTCCTTCTTTTACAAATGATTCTGGAGATTCTTTACTGTGACTGTCTTTGATGTGGGACATGTATGCAACAAGCGACAAATATGTCTGTCCACACACTGGACAAATTTTAGTAAATCCCACGTTCTATGGTTGATTACAGTGCATATTAGCAAAGTTGTAATTTTCAAGTTTGATATTGTTGTATTTTATATTATTTTCACTGAGTTTTGGATTTGTGTTTTGACGGCTGATTGAAATAATTATTTATTTCTTCTAGATTTGGCTTTTGCCTTTGGTTTTGGTTTTGCCTTTGATTTGGCTTTTGCCTTTGGTTTTGCCTTTGATTTGGTTTTTGCCTTTGGTTTTGGTTTTGCCTTTGGTTTTGCCTTTGGTTTTGATTTTGCAATTGTTGGCTGTTCGATTGCTGCCTGTGCCGCTGCAACTATTGCGATAGGGATTCTGTGTGGTGATGCGCTTACATAACTTAGTCCTGCACCGTGACAGAATTTGATGGAACTTGGGTCTCCTCCGTGTTCTCCGCATATGCCAACTTCCATGTTTGGTCGTAATTTTCTGCCTGCTGCAAGACCCATCTTTATCAAACTGCCTACACCGTTTACATCGATGGATTGGAATGGGTTTCTTTCTAGGATTTCTTTTTCCATGTATTCTGGGAGGAATTTTCCTTCGACATCTTCTCTGCTGAAACTAAATGTCCCCTGCGTCAAGTCGTTTGTACCAAAACTGAAGAATTCCGCAGTGGTTGCAAGTTCGTCTGCAGTTAATGCTGCTCTTACAACCTCTATCATAGTTCCAAAGTTGATGTTTAGTTTCATGCTGTGTTTAGACTCTGTTTCTTTTTTGATTCTATCGTAAATTTTCTTGATGTGGTTTAGCTCTGCGATGCTGCTAATCTGCGGAATCATTATTTGAGGATGGGCCTTTACATTTTTCTTTGTTAGTTCTACCAGTGCTTCAAAGACTGCTCGAATTTGCATTTCATATATTTCTGGGTATGTGATTCCAACCCTAACCCCTCTGTGTCCCATCATCGGATTCACCTCCGCAAGCTCCCTTGCCCTTTTTAGGACAATTTTTGCTTCTGCAATTTCACTTGCTGCATTCTGTAATTCTAATTTGCGAATTTTCTCCGATAACTCTTCAGGATTTGGTAGGAATTCGTGTAATGGCGGGTCTAGCAATCTGATTGTAACTTCGTAACCTTCCATAGCTTGTAGAATTTCTATAAAGTCACTTTTTTGCAATTCTCCTAGTTTTTGGAGGATCTTGCTTCGTTCGTGTATGTTTTCAGCCATAATCATGTCTACAAATAGATTGATTCTATCACTTCCGTTGAACATTCTTTCAGTTCTGCACAGGCCAATTCCCTGACCTCCGAATTCTCTTGCAAGTTTTGCACCTTCAGGGGTGTCTGCATTTGCTCTGACCCCTATGATCTTTGCTTCTTGGGACCATTCTAGAATTTGTTTGAAGTCTTCGTTTACTTTTGGCTCTATGGTTGGAATGTCTCCAATGTATACGCTTCCGGAACTGCCATCAATTGTAATTGCATCTCCTTCATGTACGACTTTTCCATTCACACTGCACTGCTTGTTGTCTAAATCAATTTTCAAATTAGAACATCCGACGATGCATGGCTTGCCCATTCCTCTAGCTACTACTGCTGCATGAGATGTTTTGCCGCCTCTGCTTGTTAGAATTCCTACTGATTCAAAGAAAGCGGGAACATCTTCTGGCTTTGTTTCTTCTCTGATTAGAATTACTTTGGCGCCGTTCTTGCCCATTGCCGTCGCCCTTTTAACATCCAGGACTGCAATTCCACTTGCTGCCCCTGGGGATGCGGCTATGCCTTTATCAAACAATGTAAAGTTCTTAATTTCATCGGGATCCATTCTTTTGTGTAATAGCTGTTCCAATTGTTCTGCATCGAGTCTTGTTATTGCTCTGTTTTTATCGATTAATTTCTCATTGACCATGTCAATTGATGTTTTTACCATTCCTACTGCATTCATCTTTGCATTTCTTGTTTGTAGCAAGTAGAATCTTCCCTGTTCTATGGTGAATTCGATATCCTGTGGCTCTTTGTAGTGTTTTTCTAGTCTTTCACATGTTTCTGCTAATTGCATGTATGATTTTGGAAGGTCTGTTTTCATATCGTCTACTTGTTTTCCGGTTCTTACACCTGCAACAACATCTTCGCCTTGAGCGTTGATTAAATATTCGCCATAAATTTTACGTGTTCCGTCTCCTGGGTTTCTTGTAAATACAACACCTGTGGCACAGTCATCGCCCATGTTTCCAAATACCATTGATACGATGTTTACGGCAGTTCCATCTGCCGTGTCTTTTGTAATGTTGTTTTTCTCCCTGTATACAATCGCCCTTTCTCCCATCCAGCTGCCAAACACTGCTTTGATTGCAAGTTCCACTTGCTCAGTTGGGTCTGTTGGGAATTTTCTCCCTGTATGGTTATCACAAATTTGCTTGTATTGGGATACGATTTCTCTCAGTGATTGCTCGTTCAAATCACTATCCCCCTCAACATTTTGTTTTTTCTTTGCTGCTTCTAACACGTCATCAAATTTCTTGTCATTTACCCCGAACACCACCTTGCCAAACAATTGAACGAATCTTCTATAGGAATCCCAGGCAAATCTTGGATTTTTGCTTTTTTCAGCAAGTCCTAGCACTGTTTCATCGTTTAATCCCAAGTTCAAAATTGTGTCCATCATTCCTGGCATCGAAATTGCTGCCCCTGATCTGACTGAAACTAGTAGTGGGTTTGATTTGGAATTCCATGTTTTGCCTGTCTTTTTCTCTATTTTTGCAATGTTCTTTTTTACTTCTGCCATGAGTGTATTCGGCAATTTTTTATTATTTTGATAGTAATTCTTACACACCTCTGTAGTGATTGTAAAACCTGGTGGGACTGGCAGTTTTATTCTGGTCATTTCACACAGACCTGCTCCTTTGCCTCCTAGAAGCTTCTTGTTTTTGCCGTCTCCTTCGTCATAAAAATAAACCTGTTTCATTTTTTACGATTATCCAATCTTAGAAAGGGGGTATTAAACCATTGACTTGGCAAAATCACTTATTATTTTATTCCAGTCCTTTGCTTTGATAATTCCGCTTGCAACCAGTATTCCTTCAGATCCTAGTTCCATTGCCTTTGAAACGTCTTCTCCTGAAACTATTCCTGCACCGCAAAGTAGTTTTGTACTATTTTTTGCATTTTTTATGGCGTCTGCAGCTTTTAGAATGAGATCTGGTTTTTCTTTGGATACTGCTTTGCCTGATCCGATTAATTCTGGAGGCTCAATTGCAATGTAGTCTGGATTTATTTTCACATATTTTTTTACCTCGGCCACATCCTTTACGCATACAATCGATATCATCTTAAGCTCTTTCAGTTTTAGAACTAGTTTTTCAATTTCTTTGCCTGAAATTCTATGCTCGCTGTGGTTGATTAGTGATCCTCTGACCTTTGATTTTTTTAATAATTCAGGAATTACAAAACCTGTCGTACTTCCGACCTTGGAATCATCTATGTGTTGGGCCAGGATTGGAATTGCGCTGTTTGATACCAGCCCTATGAGGTGCTGTGGCGGTGCGATTGCAATTTTAATTTTATATTTTTTGGAAATCTTTTCTGCTATTTTTACAAATTTGACGATGCTGTCCCCTGCAATTTCTTCATAGTTTTTGCAATTGATTACGAACATCTTTCTTTAAAATTTTCTATAACGTATTTAATTCTTGATTAAGGTTGTTTTGCTTTTGACAGTTTGTCATATCGTTTTTTCATTGTAAACACGATTACCATTAGAATTATTCCTGCAGTATTCGTGCCTATGATAAACACGTCTGACACGATAATTCCGTAAATCAACCACAGAATTGATCCTGCAGCTATGAAGATCATGAGAAATTTTGAAATGTCCTTTAGCCTTTTTGTTTTATATCCCTTGTAGATTTGCTCCACCCACCCTGTAAGGATTAGGACTCCTGCGGTTATGCCTAGAATTGTCAGTAGTGTTCCGTCGACTTCCATGATCTACATCAACTCCAAAAGAATTCGTCCAATCCCGTCTGTTTTGGTTTTCCTAGCATTGTATCAAAATCTAAATCCATTGACGATGTGATTTGCTCCAATGTTGCCTCCATAAACTCCATGTATTTCTTAGAATCTATCTCTTCTTTTTTGGCCAGCTCTACCGGTTTTACTCCCGGTTTGTTTAGAATCTTGATGAATGAAATTTTGTCGCCTTTCTTTATTTCTCTGATTGATTCTAGTTGTTTTGCTGCCCTGATGTGCTGGGGGATAGTTTTTACATATTCTGAAGGGGCTTTGCTGAGCATTACGTTGAATGTTAGATCTTCCAACGGGATTTCTTTGGCTTCCACTTTTTTTCCGCATATTGAAATTTTTTCTGCAATGTCTATCTTTGCCTTAACAAAGTCATCCATCGTTTGAACTTTGGACAGTATGTCTATTAATTCATAAAATAAATTTTTGATAAATGCGGGAGTGTGTGATTTTTTACCTGTCAATCCTTTGACATCCACTTTGCCTGACTTTGTTACGCCCAGATAGTTTTTCTTTCTATTGCTGAGTACACAGTATCTGTATGTCTTGTCAATCTCCAAATCTACTCCGTGATCTTTTTTTGCTTGCTCTATTACGATTTTAATTTGCTCTGGAGTTGGTTTTTTCAGAAACAGTGAATCTGTATCTCCGTACAATACTTCAATCCCAGTTGCTTCGCATTTTTTGATTGTCTCTAAAATTGTATGCCT
>JAQBHN010000031.1:0-16193 GCA_032127635.1 Nitrososphaerota archaeon | reverse complement strand
AATTGGTGCATTTCCTAAACCTAAATTTCCAAGAGTAGTTTGGATTGGAACAGATGAAAACGGTGGAAATATGTTAATTCAACTATCTAAAAAAGTAGAAAAAACGTTAGAACCATTAGGGTTTTTTTCAGATAAACCATTCAAACCTCATATCACAGTATTTAGAATTAAAAAGAAGATTGGAGATATATCAGGAGAATTGGAAGATAATAAAATGGTAAATTTTGGAATACAAAATGTTTCAAACATCAAATTGAAAAAAAGCGTACTTTCACCAAACGGGCCAGTTTATTCAGATTTATTGGAGATAAGAGCTAAAAAATGAAGCAAATAATTTCTAAAATTTCTAAAACTGTAATTCCCTCAAAAATTACAGAGGAGTCAAAAAAACAAATTGCAAAATTAGCATATGATTCAGTTGAAAAAGAAATCAAGAAATATTCGGAAGTAGTCGGGTTAGAATTCGGAGGATCATTTGCCAAATGTACTTGGCTATCTAAAGATGCAGACATCGATATTTTTATAAGATTTAAAAAAAATGTGTCAGAAGAAAAATTTGAGAAAATTTCCAAGAAAATTGGTTTTGATTCATTGAAAAAATACCATCCGTATGTCAGATATTCTCAACATCCTTATGTTGAGGCTAAAATCAAGAACACAAAGATCAACATAGTTCCATTCTACGATGTAAAGATTGGAGAATGGAAAAGCGCCGCTGATAGATCCACATTCCATACAAAATTCATGGAAAAATCATTAACTCCAAAAATGAGAAGCGAGGTTAGAATTCTAAAGACATTTCTAAAGTCAAACAGAATTTACGGGGCAGAAATAGCTAAACAAGGATTCAGCGGATATATTTCAGAAGTTTTGATTCTGGAGTTCGGAAATTTTGAAAATCTTATAAAATCCATTTCAAAAATTAAAGAAAACCAAGTTATTGGAAAAACTTCCAAAACATTCGACACTTCAATTGTTGTCATAGATCCAATTGACGGTAATAGAAATTTAGCCGCTGCCATTTCTGATGAAAATATTGGAAAGTTTGTTCTTATTTCAAGAGCGTTCAAAGAAAAGCCAGGTTTGGAATTTTTCAAGAATAAAAAATCCAAAGTCTCAAAAGAGTATTGGAATAATGTGTTAGTTGTAAAATTCAATTTCAAATCTAGAAGTCCAGATATTATTTGGGGTCAAATTAAACGAGCGACTTCTACGTTATCTACGCAATTAGAATTGGGCGGATTCACCGTATTACGAAGTAAATCTCATACAGATCAGCAAAAGGAAGCCTACCTCTTGTTCTTTTTAGAATCTACCAAAATCAGTCAAATATATGCAAAAAAAGGACCAGAATTTTTCAGGGAGGATAGTACGCAGAGCTTTATTTCCAAAAATCTGAAAAATGCAGAATTGGTATGGGTTGGAAATGACAAAAAGATAATCTCGTTAGGAAAAAGAAAACACGGTGAGGCAGTTAGTTTTATGAGAGAATTTTTGAAAAACAATCTTCAAGTGGGCATACCAAGTGGCCTTCAAAGTGATTTCAAACGAGGTTTCACCGTGTCAACGGGAAGTAAAAATCTAAGCAAATCAATTAAAGAGGAAGCAGCTGAATTAATTTCAGTAGATGGCACACTCCTTCATTTCAATTAAGAAATTTGCAGAAGAGCCTTACTCAAAAATTTTGGGATATCCAAATGCAACAAATCGCCAAATCAAATCAAGAATCAGTGAATTGGAAAAACTGAAAATAAAATCAATTTCTTTTAGGGGTCCAACAACACTTGGAAATTTGGCAATTTTGGGAAAAGGATACGTGGGTGTTGTAGTAATTGCAAAAAAAGGTAACAAAGAAGTTGCTCTAAAAATTAGAAGGATGGATTCTCAAAGAAAAGAAATGAAGAACGAGGGTGTTCTATTAAAATTAGTAAATTCGGTTAACGTTGGCCCAAAAATGTTTGATGTAAGTAAAAATTTCCTGATTATGGAATATCTTGATGGAGAAAAATTTAGTAATTGGATCGAGATGCTAAGGGGGACTGGAAGTGTAAAAAAATTAAAATCTGCAATAAAAAGCATTTTAGAAGATTGCTACAGATTAGATCAGATAGGTTTTGATCATGGCGAATTAAGTAATATTTCCAAGCATGTCATTGTCGGTAAGAGCAAAGTTTCGTTGATTGATTTTGAAAGCTCTAGTACAAAAAGGAAACCATCTAATGTCACATCAATAACTCAAGCTTTTTTCATCGGATCGGGAATTGCGAGAACCGCCCAAAAAATTTACAAGAACTCATCTAAAGAAAAAATTATCGATGCTTTAAAATCATACAAACAAGAAAAAACCAGAGACAATTTCGATAACTTGTTGAAAGTTTTGAAATTATAATGGGACCGGCAGGATTTGAACCTGCGACCACTAGTCCCCCAGACTAGTATCATACCAAGCTAGACTACGATCCCTCGTTTCAGAGGCACAAAATGAAATTATTAAATCGTCGTATTTATTAGCAGAATCTATGAAACTTTGCAATATTTGCCATAAAATTTCTGCGACTGACGAGGATCATCTGGATTGTGTTCAAAGAAAAAGCATTGAAATGGGAGATGAAAATTTTAAAAATAACATACCTGAAAAACTCAATCTCTCAAGCAACACTCAAGATGTGAGTGTAGAAATCAGAGCAATTTTAGAACATTTAACAAAAAATAAAGATACAGAGAAATAAATCACAGCCATTTTGATAATCTTTCTTTTTCAAATTCTACCTTCTTAGAAAGATTGTCAGATGTTGACTTTGTGAGACTTGTTGTAGGTTTTGATTGTGAAAACATATCAACTTCAAGTACAGATGCAGTGTCTCTGCCTGATTCTATAAAACAACCGCCTGTTCCATCAAATAATGCAGATTCTTCTTTTGATTGAATTTTCGAAATAATATTTCGGGCAACTGTAACACCCTCTCCTTCTGCAAAAATTCCAGCCTTTGGAACAGCCATATTTTCTGTAACAGTTAGGACAGTTACATCGCCTACTGCAAAGACATTTTCAAACGGCGTCTTGCAATCTCTGTCTATCTGAATAAATCCTGATTCTTTTGCCAATCCAGAATCATAGATTACTTTTGGGGCAATGTGTGGTGGAATGGCTAAAAGTAAATCAAAATCAGCTTCACTGTTTTCAAATATTAGTTTTTTAGATTCAACAGATTTTATTTTGCACGAATTATGGAAAACAATTTGTTCAGAATTTACTAGCTCAAGGATTTGTTTGCTAACTTCAGGTCCAGCTGCGGGTAAAGTAATAGGGGCAGGACTGTAGAGATCAATTTGTACAGAATCACGAACTCCCCTTTTTCTCAGCATTGAATCAATCAACAAGCTAGCCTCAAAAGGTGCCGGGGGACATTTGTAGGGCATTCCCATTATAGATATTGCAATTTTCCCAGACTCCATACTCTCAAGTTTTTCACGAATTTCTAAAAGATGATTATGATCATAGAGGTTGAAACCATTTTCTTCCAACCCACGAATTTTTTGAGGAGCTAGCACTGCCCCCATTGAAATAATTAGAAAATCAAATGGAATTTCTCGAGTTTTTGTAGTTACATGTTTGTCTTCAAGATTAATTGATAAAATTTCATCTTTGATGAAATCAATATCTTTTTTTTGTAATTCATTTAGCGATCCCGTTGAATTTTCAAAAGTCCTAGTCCCATTTATGATCCATAATTTTGCAAATCCTACCATAAACCAGTCTTTTTTGTCAATTACGGTGATTTTTACTTGTGATGATGGCAGCGTATTTCTTAATTCGTTTGCAGCTGAGAGTCCACCAAAACCGCCCCCTAAAATTACAACGTGTGGGATTTTTGTCAACTTAAAGTGCTTGAGTCGTAGGTCGTATCAAAATTTCATTTACGTTCACGTGTGATGGAGAATCAACTGCATACAAAATTGCGTTTGCTATATCCTCTGCCTGTAAAGATTCCATCTTTTTTGCATTCTCAACAAACCCTTTCAAGGATTCATCAGTAATTGTATCAGTAAGTTCTGTTGTAACGACTCCCGGTTCAATGCTAGTCACTCTAATGTTAGAGCGAACACTAAACTCTTGTCTCAATCCTTCACTAAATGCTGCGACTGCAAATTTAGTTGCACAATAAACGCTGCCGCCTGCAAAAACTACTCTTCCTGCCACTGATGAAAGATTAACTATATGCCCTGATTTTTTTTCTCTCATATGTGAAATTACAGCACCCGTAGAATACAACACGCCTTTGATATTCACATCAATCATTCTATCCCATTCATCAACTTTGAGGCTTTTGAATAAACTCAGAGGCATCAATCCCGCATTGTTTACAAGAATATCAATAGAGCCCCATTTCTCCAAAACTGCTTTAGCAAAATTTTCACATTCGGATCTTTGCGTTACATCCAATTTTTGATAAAATACTTCTCCGCCATTGGCCGAGATTTTTTTTGCAAGTTCTTCCAACCTGTCAACTCTTCTAGCACCTATGGCAACTTTTGCACCCGCCTTTGACAAGGCCAAAGCAGTGGCAAATCCTATTCCACTGCTGGCTCCAGTAATAATTGCAACTTTGTCTTTAATCATCCAATCTTCAACCAAACTATGATTGAATATAGTAAAAATGTTTAGAGATTAAGAATATTCAGGAAAAGTTCTAGCACCTTTATTAAAAGAAAAATAGCATTACAAAACATGCAGTCTGAAAAATGCGCCTATTGTGGAGATTTAACTGAGATGCCATTTCATTGTAATTATTGCAAAGATCCTTTTTGTGCAGAACATAGACTTCCTGAAGAACATCGATGTGTAAAACTCAGTCAGATAAGAGCTGGCAGGTTTGGGGAGAGAAAGGTTATTCGTGACGGTGGACGTAACAAACCAAATATTTTAAAACGAATTTTTGGCAGATTTTAAAATCAGTACGGACTTTTATCAGGAGAAATTTTTGCTCTTCTTCCCTGATAAATTAAAGCGATAGCAAGTGCAAACATCACCATTGCAGTCATTGGAAAATTTTGTGGTGCTGGCAGGATGAACCAATAATAAATTCCAAAACCAACGGACACAATTGCCTGTGTCCACAATTTTATCCATTTTGGTGCTTTTACCAATCTGCTGATAACTTCTACAACAAAAATTCCGATTACGGGATAAATTGTGTAAAAAAGATAATCAAATACTTCAACACCCGTATGAGACATATTTTATGATGACAAAGGTATAATTTCTATCTAGTCTTCCAAATGAACCTTAGTTGCTACATTTTTGGCAATTAAAGCCTGAGCATTTTCATATGGAATTGTAGCTATGTCTTCAGTCTTAAAAGGACCATATTTTTCAAGATCTGCGCCGACAATTTCATCTACTTCGTGAAGGAATCTAACAACGATTTTTTTTGTTTTATGGTTTTGTGCCAATGATTCTAAGAATTTTGATTTTCCATTAATTGTTGCAGACACAATCATCTCTATTCTTTCTTTTTGTTCCTCTTGTGAATCAAGAATGAATTTTTCTTCATCCAGCAGATGGCTTATATCCAAATCAGAAGATTTTGAAATTTTATCTAGTCTAATTTCTATCAATAACGATGTTAATTCTGTAACCATTTCCACCATAGTGTCCTTGATTTTGTTTTCTACTCCATCAAACTCTTGTTTTTGTAAATTTCCAATAAAGTCAGCTAAATTTCTGTAAAAATCTGAATCAATTTCTAAAAGTGAATCGTTTTCAGTTTCGCGTAAAACTGCGTGATGTAGAGAGTGTATATCAATTTGATTTGATTCTGACATTTCTTACCTAATCCTTAAATTGCTAGTGTATTTGTGTTTGATTGAAGAATAAATTGCCATATAAAGTCAGCCACGGTAAAGCCATCCAAGTTACATATTCGTCTGACGAAGTTTTTGCAAGAATTCAGCACGAAGGTATTCAATTCATCGATCTTCAGTTTACAGGGCTTACAGGTCATTTTCATCATACTACAATTTCAGCAAATACCTTTACACCAGAACAAATGAGAGACGGACTGCCAAAATTGGACGGCTCATCAATTGTTGGGTTTACTTCAATAGACGATTCAGATTTACTTTTAAAACCTGATCCAAGTACGTTTGCAGTTATTCCCTGGATGACTGAAAACAAAACAGCTAGGATGCTATGTGATGTTTACTGGGGAGAAGACAGGGGGCGATTGTCAAGAGATCCCAGAGGAATTTCTCAAAAAGCTGAGGAATATCTCAAAACTCAAGGTTATGACAATAGTGCTTGGGGACCAGAAGTCGAATTCTTTGTATTTGATAAGGTGCATTGGGATGTCCTAACACCTTACAAAGGTCAATCCTATTCAATTGAATCTAAAGAAGCTCCATGGAGTCAATCAGGTGACGGATATCCCATGGGTTTGCAGGAAGGATACTATCCTAGCACTCCGTCAGATACTCTTGCACCATTTAGAAACGAATGTGTAAATATTCTCAGCAATAATTTTGGAATTTTGTGTGATAACCATCATCACGAAGTAGCAACGGCCGGACAATGTGAAATTGATATCAAATACGATTACATGACAAATGCCGCAGATGCAGCTCAATCTTACAAATATGTAATTAAAAACGTCGCCCAAAAATACGGAAAAGTTGCAACAATGATGCCAAAACCGATTGCGATGGATGCTGGCTCTGGCATGCACGTTAACGTTAGCTTATGGAAAGGAAAAGAAAACGTATTCTATGATCCGGATGATGAAATCGAATTAAGCCAAACTGGGAGATACTTTTGTGGCGGCATAATCAATCATGCAAAAGCACTTTCTGGAATTTGCAACCCAACAACTAACTCATATCACAGATTAGTTCCAGGATACGAAGCTCCAGCATATATTGCATGGAGTTCTGGAAATCGTTCTGCCATTGTAAGAGTTCCAAAGCATCTCAAAGGAAAACAACATGCAAATCTAAAAAGACTCGAGTTCAGAGCTCCAGATCCCTCATCAAACCCATACCTGGTATTTGCAGCCGTTACAGCAGCTGGAATGGACGGCATTAAGAAAAAAATGGATCCAGGAGAACAGGTTCGCGACGATATTTTCAAGATGACAAAATCGGACAGAGCTAAAAGAGGAATCGGGGTTCTTCCAAAAAGCCTGGGTGAAGCATTAGATGAGCTGGAGAGCGACAGGAAATTCCTCAGTCCCATTTACACTAATGATGTGATTGACAAAATCATAGAATTGGAAAGAAGAGATCAACGCGAGATAGCAATCAGGCCCCATCCGCACGAATTTTATCTATACTTTGATGTTTAGGCTCTGCCAGTCAATTGAAAAATATAGTATAATGAAATAGCCATTAAAGTAAATCCACTTCCCAGAAAAATTACCCTCTTACTTTCAGAAGTTGCAGATCTGTACAGCAGAACCCCGCCCGCAAGACCGACAAACAATACCAATACTCCAACTATCACCCCATCAAAACTTGTGTCAGTGATTAGCGGATGGAAAAATCCCGCAAGTAATGCAAAAAATGCAATCAGGTAAATGTATTTGAATCCAGTAAGTGCTTTAGAAGACAGTTGATTCAATATTTTTCGTAAATATAATTAACAATTAAAGGTTTGAAAAGTTTTCAAAATGATCTTACATCATTCCGCCCATGTCAGGCATGCCGCCCATACCGCCCATACCGCCCATACCAGGTGGCATTCCGCCTTCGCCGCCAGGAGGTCCGCCTGCAGATTTTTGAGTGGCAATAACATCATCGATTCTGAGAATCATGCATGCAGCTTCTGCAGCTGCTGAAATAATTTGAAGTTTAACTGCAAGTGGTTCAATAATATCACTTGATTTCATGTTTGAAACTTTTCCTTTCATCACATCAATTCCGGTCCATTTTTCTCCTTTCTGTTGTTTGGAACGTAAGAGTGTAAGGGTATCAATTGGATCCATTCCTGCATTTTCAGCAAGTGTGATTGGAATTTCTTCTAAAGCATCGGCAAATTTTTCTGCTGCAAGTTGTTCTCTGCCTTCTAAAGATTTAGCCCAGCCTCTGATTTTTGTTGCTGCATATGTCTCAGGAGCACCGCCACCTGCAACAATTTGAGGTTTTAAAATTACATCTTTTACAACCATTAATGCATCATGTACAGAACGTTCAACTTCGTCTACTACCCTTTGTGAGCCTGCGCGAAGAAGTAGCGTTACGGATTTTGGATTTTTGCATCCTTCGACAAATACCCATTTGTCATCTTCGATTTTTCTTTCCTCTACAATTTCAGCAGCACCAAGATCTTTTTCAAAAAGATCATCGAGATTGGTAACTATTCTGGCACCTGTTGCCTTTGCAAGTTTAGTAAGATCACTTTCTTTGATTCTTCTAACAGCTATAATTCCAGCTTTTGCAAGATAGTGCTGAGCCATGTCATCCAATCCCTTTTGACATAAAACCACATTTGCGCCAGAACCAATGACTTTGTCAACCATTGTTTTCAGCATTTTATGTTCTTCATCTAAAAATGCTTTTAGCTGTTGGGGGTTTGAAATGTTAATTTTTGCGTCAGTTTCAGTTTTACTAATTTCTAACGCGGTGTTGATTAATGCAATTTTTGCACCAGTAATTAGTCTGGGCATGCCGCCATGGACAATTTCTTTATCAAGAACAATGCCCTGAATGATGGCTGAATCTTTGATGGAACCGCCTGCTTTCTTTTCTACTTTAATATCATCAATGTCAACTTGAAAGGCTTCACCGTCTTTTTCTGCAACAGCAAGAACTGATTTTACAATAATATCTGCCAGCTGATCAGAGTCCTTTCTAACTAGTTTGGTTTGCATTGAAGTTTTTGCAATTTTATTTAGAATGGTCTTATCATTTGCGGAAATTGTCTCTGCAATTTCTTCAAGATATTCTTTAGCTTTTTTTGCAGCCTTTCTGTAACCGTCTACAATTATTGTCGGATGTACATCTGAATCAATTAATGATTCAGCCTGTGAAAGTAAAGCGCCTGCCAATATGACAGCGGAAGTTGTACCGTCTCCAACTTCATTATCGGTGGTTTTTGAGATTTCGACCAGCATTTTTGCTGCTGGATGCTGCACATCAATTTCTTTTAGGATGGTAGCACCATCATTTGTAATTGTAACGTCTCCTAATGAGTCAACTAGCATTTTATCCATGCCTCTTGGACCAAGGCTGGTATGAACAATTTCGGCAATGATTTTGGCTGCTGCGATGTTGTTCTTTTGGGCTTCTCGTCCTTTAGTTTCAGTGCCGCCCTCTTTTAGTAAAATAACAGGCATAGTGCCTTTTGAAGTTGCCTGCATTCCCATAGATGCCAAAACTCATGAATCCCCTTTTATACCTTCCAGATCAAGATCGGTGATTTTAAAATGATATCGGTGTTTTTAAATTGGGAAAATAAAATTGCAAAATATGGTTAAATCCCAGAACAAGGAATCCTATGATAAAATTTTTACAAATTTAAAAGAGCATCACAAATGGTTTGAAAATTCAATTCCATTAATTGCAAGTGAGAATATCCCCAGTCCTGCAGTTAGGGAAGCAATAATTTCTGATTTTGGAAACAGGTATGCAGAGGGATGGCCTGGAGAAAGGGTCTATGCCGGCTGTGTCTACATTGACGAGGTAGAGTTTGAATGTATGAAATTAGCTAAAAAACTGTTCAAAGCAAAATTTGCGGATGTCAGGCCAATTTCAGGAGTTGTTGCAAACTTGGCAATTTATTCTGCATTTACGAATCCCGGAGACATTATGTTGGCACCGTCAATCCCAGCAGGAGGACATATCTCTCATGGTAAGAAGGAGCATTCTGGAACTGCCGGACTGGTTCACGGATTAGAAATAGAATTCTATCCGTTTGATGCTGAAGAAATGACAATTGATGTAGATAAAACCAAGCAAAAAGTAAAAGATCTCAAAAAAGAAAACCGTGTTCCAAAAATGGCAATGTTTGGCGGATCATTGTTCTTGTTTCCCCATCCTGTCAAAGAATTATCAGATTTTTTGAAGAGTTATGACATGCATATCAATTATGATGCAGCTCATGTTGCAGGGTTGATTGCAGGTGGGAAATTCCAGGATCCTCTACGTGAGGGGGCAGATACAATGACTATGAGTACTCACAAGACTTTGTTTGGTCCTCAAGGAGGACTTGTTTTGGGTTCAGAAGAACATGAGGAAGCTATCAAAAAAGCAACTTTCCCTGGACTAACTAGCAGTCACCATATTCATCATATGGCCGGAAAAGCGGTTGCATTTGCTGAAGCCTTGGAGTTTGGAAAGGATTATGCGATTGAGGTGATCAAGAATGCCAAAATATTTGCAGAAGCCCTGAGTGATCATGGCTTCAAGGTATTAGGAGAAAATAGAGGATTTACACAATCACATCAAATTGCTGTAAATGTTCTAGATTATTCTGATGGTGGAAAGGTGGAAGCTGATTTAGAAAAAGCAAACATCATCGTAAACAGACAACTTATTCCAGGAGATATCAAAGCTGGCAGAAATTATTTCCATCCAGGCGGAATTAGATTAGGAGTTTCTGAAATTACACGATTAGGAATGAAAAAGAATGAGATGCAAGAAATTGCCTCATACATAAAACAAGTCATAATTGACAAAAAGGATCCAAAGAAGATACTTTCAAAAGTCAAAGATTTCAGAAAGGACTATCAAAAAGTCAAGTTTTGTTTTGACAACAAATTGGGCGCTTACGAATATGTCAAGCTAAGATAGATTTACGAATAGTCTGTAAGCAAGGACTGATCTCCCCTACTCTTTCCAAACACTAGTTCAATTTCATCTGACAGGGCATGAATTCTTCCTCTCTGGTATTCTCCAACATCGTATTTCTCAACCAATCTTTTTGCAAGTTTTAGATATTTTTCTACGGAGCCTCTTGTAATTGTAGCAATTAGCTTGTGTCCACAGCCTTGGGTAGTGCAAGTTTGGATAAGCGGCATTCTTCGATATGATGCCCCACAAGCTGTGCACCTGAAACTTTGTCTTGCATAGGCCCTAAGATTTCCCATCAAGTCTGGAACCAAATGTGTTGAAATCACATTTGAAACAAGTTCTGAGGGATTTACAACGTCGATTAGTTCAGCATTCCTAACTTGCATGTCAAATTTGTCAAGCATGGAACCGAGTGTGGAATATGCACTCCTCGACTTTGACGTGGTAAGGGATGAAGTGGGATGCGTAAAATGGTAGTCATAAAATTGTCTTTCGGTGTCAAGACGTGATTTGATAATTTCTACGGATGATACATCCGATGCTTTAATTTCCTTGAATGTGGATTCAAAGAATTCCAGAGGCAGGATTTTTGTGACTTCAAGGTTGTGTGCCTGAGGTTGTGATTCGTGTGGTAAAACATGGGGCTGAATTAACAACGGTGCATCCATCAACCCGCCAATTCTGTCAGAAAGAAACTGCCTGGAGAAATTTAGAAGGCTATCCATCAGAAGCATTACTGAATCAGCATCTCCGTCAGCATCCCTCCTCTTAGCAGAATGCCAGTTTGGAGTTGCAAAACAAACATGTGTTTCGGTATATCCTATGATCCGTCCTACTATTCCTACAGATGTGTGGGGAGCCAAACCAATTATCAGATGTCCGATTAATTCCTCAGAATTTTTTACATTATAAAATGAAGATTTGCCGTAGAATTTCTCCAATAGAACGTCAATGTATTTGCATATAGAAACCAAATACTTGCCGCTTTCATATGGGATGACAACATCCTGCATTCGAAGTTCAACAGTTTGATCTACAGATTCAAGTGCCTTGCCATCAATGTCATGAGAATATCCAAGGGATTTTAATTTCTCAACGGATGTTCCAATCCATGATGGTTTGAACTGCGTCAGTGGGGAATTTGTTGCATCAAATCTAACTGTCCCGTCTTTGAAAGTTGTCAATCCAAAGTTTTGCCTTACAAGCCCTTTTTCAAGAGGTTCTGCAATCTTGTCTTGATTGATTAGCACCTTAACTCCCTTGAACGGTTCCTTTGCACGAATCCCCATCTTTTCCTGCGCTAAAAGCAATCTAGTCTTGAGAGAAAATGGCTGGTGGGAATGGGTTGGAGCTTTTCGCTTACATTTTTCACAAAATGGTTCCTTGAGCATATCTCTACAATTGGAACATCTGAAAGTAATCGTGGTCTTTGTCCCACAAATGGAGCATTTTATGCTGATTGATGGCTGATTACACGTAGTACAAAATCTGTTGTAAAGATCAGTGAAAAAGTTCTCAGTTCTGGACGCTTTAAGAAGATCTCGTGTAGGTCCGCCCTGCTCGCCAATGGGAAATAACACATGGGTTGGGGGCTTCATTTGTCTAGGAGCTGCCTTTTCAGGTCTTCCTATTCTGACTCCGATGGTTGTTGAAAATTTATTGTTAATTTGAATTCCCGATGACTCTGTCAAAATTTTTGGTACGGATAAATCAGTGATCGTTGGTTTTTCTCTAAACAGCAAGTTAAAGAAAATTTTTGCCTCCTGGTGTTCTAGGATCAGTGTTTCGTTTTCAACTTTATGGGGAGTCCCCAGGTTTTCAAGTATTTTCTTTGCTTGGATTGGATATTCAATTGATGTTTCATTGACTTTTTTTGGTTCTAAAAGTTTGAGAAGATCATCGGATGAAATTTTGTCCCAGAAATACAAATAATGCGGATGGAGTGGGAATTTAAAATCAAGGGAAATTTTTAGAGCTTCATCTATTGTAGGTGTTCTACTCAAAAATTGATTTAGATACTGATCATTTGGTTCGTGTTTTTGAATTTTTTGCTTTAATTCCTCTATCCAAAATTCTTCGACATAGGCTGAAGGAACTAGTTGGGCATTGTTTTCAAGAAAATCTCCAAATGAAATTAGAATGTCCCCAAGATGCAGAATTTTTTCTATTTCATTTTTAATTTCCAATCCATGTTTGACATCTCGAATTTTTACAACGCTTCCATCATTGAGGCGAACTGTCGGAGTATCAATTGAATCAACAAAGGCCACCGTCGCCCCTTTTCCTGGAATGTCTATTTTGATTTGTGTTCCCACAGCTACCGTATGATCGAGGATTTCAGCAATAACTGGATGAATTCCTACAGCTGCAAAGCCCGTGTTGCATGCCCGCCCATACCTTAAACGAAATCCGCCTAATTTGTTAGGCATGGATAAAACTGATCTGCCGGTGATCACCTCACGCATTCTTTTAGCAGCTGCATCCTCTTGATTATCACCAGTCTGAACGGCTCCTTTAAGATCATTGAGCCATTCCCATCCATCTAGATTGTACAATTCAATTCTTTTGAGGAGTTTCTTTGATCTTCCGATCAGTCCGTCATTTAAGACACGTAGGGCGCCTCCCCTAACCCGGTCGGTCTTGATTCTAACCATAGATTTGTGGTTGACTACTTCATATGGGTCTGTATCAACGCCTGCTAATTCTACGGGAAGATTGCGAATGACGTGTTCAATGTCCTCATCTAAGATATGAAACTGAAAACTGCTTGCTTCTCTCTCATAGATTCGTAATTCCTCAACAAACCTACCTGTTTCGTCATCAAATGAGTTAGCTTGAAATTTTGATAGGCCCGCTATTTTTCTAACATGATCTGCAATTAACAAAGTAACTGCAGATTCTGTTCCCCCTGCTGAACGCATCGGTCCTGCAATTGAAACAGATAGGTATTCAGTGCCGTCTTTATTTTTCTTTATCTTTACTTCGCTGATTCCTTGCAGTGGTGCAATAGTGACTCCTTCCGTAATTATTGCCAAGCCTACACGTACTGCAAGATCCAACTTGTCTTCCAAAGTGGCATCTGGGAGACAGTATTTGCCCAAAGCAATCTCCTTTGCTAAAATTAATGCAGAAAGTTCTTTTCCATTAATTTTTAAAATTTCTCTCAGGGGATCTGCAATGTCAATTTCGTGCATTTTTGCAACTCTGTCTGCTAAATCAAATGCGATTTTAGGCTCAACAATACCCGAAGAGTCGGCTAGAGTAGATTTTGCTGATGCTGCATGCTCGAATATTCTGTATGTCTCGTTTGAAAGACCAGTGTAGTAATCCAGATAGAAATCTGGCATCTTGATATCGCTAATTCGAGAGATTGCATCGTTTTCAGACATAATACGTCCTCCACTATCTTCTTTGAATTGCTTTTGCTATTTCTTCGAGTTTTTTGATGCTTCCCCCCTTTTCAAGAAAAGTTCCAATGACTAATGCATCCGCTCCGGCTTTAACCAAACTTTGAGCGGTTTTTACATCTTTGATGCCTCCGCCCACTATCAAAAATCCATTAAATGCATGTCTGACAGTTTTTACCATTTCAGGAGTAACACTGGTTTTTGCACCAGAGCCTGCCTCCAAATAAACAAACCTCATGCCAAGAAACTGGGCAGCTAGAGCGTATGCTGCAGCAATTTTTGGTTTTTCAAACGGAATTCCCCTTGCTGAACCGACAAACCATGCTGATGTTCCATCTCCTATTACCAAATAGGCAGTTGGAAGTGGTTCTAATCCAAATTTTAAGACACTTGGAGCGCCCAAAGCCTGTGCCTGGGTGATAAAATATGGATTTTCGGAATTCATTAACGAGCTAAACAATATTGCATCTGCATCAGGCACAACACCTGTGACATTGCCTGGAAATAGAATAATCGGAATTTTTAGACCTTTTTTAATGCCTTTGACAACTTGCGACATCTCAATTTGATCAGTTGCTGACGAGCCTCCAACCAGAATTGCCGAGGCTCCAATCTTTTCAACATCTTTTGCAAGTTTGCTTGATGCCTCTAAATTGGATACTTCTGAATCAATTAACACGAACAGCAACGCATTTTTCTTTTTTAATTCTGATTTTAGGAACGATTCAACTTTGTTTCCAACCATAGAATGGGTTCGTACATGTCGCTTTAAAGTTTAATTGGAATGCAGTATACAGATTTGTATAGCTATGGACAAGTTAGAACAATCCAATTTTAATAACATTATTCGTAAAATTATCAAAAAATCACTGTTTACAGAGCGACAAGTTGAAATTATTTTAAATCAGAAAGATCTTCTTGAATCCAATTTTTCCATAAGTAAAGGTGCGTATTACAGGCAGGTTGGGCAATCCAGAGACAAATTAATGGGATTATTCTACTCCATCATACTTTTTCGTGGTTTAGGCATACTTTTGCCAGATGATATAGATGTGATATCAAAGCTTTCCGAACAGATTAGTGTGATTAATGATAGTGATATTTTTCCTGAAAGAGAAGATGAGGTGATTGATGTGATTGATAGGCTCATTCGTCAGGCATGTAATATGTGATGTATGTGATTGCCTGAGAATACATCAAATCAAACTATATGTGACAATATGTGTGAGATTGTCAATCTAAAGTGTGAAATAATATTGCTCAATCACGATAAATCACGTTGCAGGCATAGAAGTTGTGATGTTGGTAGAAATTCCTGAACCTGAAGTGATTTTAGGTGTGATTCTGGCATTTGTTATCGGTATTGTGGGTTTGTATACCTACATCAAAATACGTCCGCTTGTAAAAACTAGAACGGATGGATTTGATCCCTCACAGGCTGAACGTTTAGAATATTATGAAAGACAGTTAATCGATATGAAAATACGCCTAGATTCATTAGAAATTCAAGGAATTGAGCAAAAAGTAGAGGATCCTAATCTTGAATTAAAACAATTCTTAGAAAAATTAGCAAATAATGAGGTTCAAGAAAAACCAATCGAGATTGCCAGTAAAGTAAAAGTCATACCTGAAAAAGAAAATTCTACGCCTAATATTCAAAACATCATACCCACAAATCCAATTAATTATGTGTTGCATCTAATCACAACCAAAGACATGACATCACGTGATATCCAAATCACATTAAAGAAAAGTAGAGAACATACTTCACGCCTAATGAAAAAGATGTTTGAAGAGGGATATGTTCAAAGGAATACAGATTCAAAACCTTATACTTACTCAATTACTGAAAAGGGAATTGCAAAAGTAGAACAAACAGACAACAATCTCTTAATACACTAAGATATTTCTGGATTTTTTAGTAGTAAATTTATTGAATTCTTTGTTGATTTAAATGAAAATATGTATCTTTTATAATAAATCTAGAATTAGATAATTTAA
>JAQBHN010000030.1:0-10323 GCA_032127635.1 Nitrososphaerota archaeon | reverse complement strand
ATCTATGCAGAAGGGCAGAGAAGATACGTTGAATCTCTTTCCTCATACGCTCGTCAATTTTTAGAGATGATGGATAAACCTGACGTTGATTCAATCGAGGGACTTTCCCCCGCAATTGCAATACAGCAAAAAACCACCAGCAAGAACCCGCGCTCCACTGTTGGAACCACTACGGAAATCTATGATTACATGAGATTGCTATTTGCAAGAATTGGTATTCCTTACTGTACTAATTGCGGGCGCAAGGTGTCGACCCAGTCGATAGAACGAATATGCGATTCTGTACTCAAGGATTTCTCGGGAAAGAAAATCTTCATTTCGGCCCCAATCGTTCAGAGAAAAAAGGGGACGTATGAGAAATTATTTGAACAAATCAAAAAGGATGGGTACTCCAGAATACGCCTAAATGGTGAGATTTTGAGCCTGGATGATGACATCCCTCCACTTGACAGGCAAAAATGGCACAATATTGAGATTGTAGTTGACAGGATCGTCGCTGAAAAGTCTGAGAGATCAAGACTCTTTGAAGGCATACAGACTGCAATCAAGGCCGCCAAAGGCGACGTGATGATTGCAACTGAGAAGTCTGAAAAGATTTTCTCGCAAAACAACGCATGTCCTTATTGCGGATTGACCGTTGGCGAATTGGAGCCAAGATCTTTTTCATTCAATTCCCCTTTTGGCATGTGTAAAACATGCAATGGTTTGGGAGTAAAGATGGAGTTTGATGAGGATTTGGTCGTACCTGATAAAACTAAATCCATTTTGGACGGTGCAATTGTCCCTTGGAGCGGAAGATTTTCTGCATTCAGACGTCAAGCACTAAGGGCGGTGGGCAAAAAATTTGGTTTTGATTTGATGACTCCTTTTGATAAAATAAAGCCAAAACATCTTAAAATAATTTTGCACGGTACGGATGATCTGATTGATTTTACATATCGCTCAAAATCTGGGGATTCTTCCTGGCAATCTACAAATACGTTTGAAGGTGTCTTGTCTAATCTGCAACGAACATTTATGGAGACTGATTCTGAATCAAAAAGAGAGTGGCTAAAACAATTCATGCGAGACACCCCTTGCAATTCATGCAATGGTAAAAAACTAAAGCCAGAATCCCTTGCAGTCAAAATCAACGAAAAAGGAATAATGGATGTATGTGACATGTCAATTGATCATTGCTATGATTTCTTTTCCTCACTGACATTAACTGACAATGAGCAATACATTGCCAGGGACGTTCTAAAAGAGATTAGGGAGCGTCTTGAATTTTTAATGAATGTCGGGCTAAACTATCTGACGCTGAACAGGTTGAGTTCAACATTGTCTGGCGGTGAATCCCAACGAATTAGATTGGCGACTCAGATTGGCTCCAATTTGACTGGGGTATTGTACGTGCTTGACGAACCTACAATTGGATTGCATCAACGAGACAATGCCCGACTAATTAAAACGCTAAACAAGCTGCGAAATCTGGGAAATACGGTCATTGTTGTAGAGCATGACGAAGAAGTTATACGAAATTCAGACTGGATGATAGATTTGGGTCCTGGTGCAGGTGTTCATGGGGGAAATGTTGTTTTTGAAGGCACCGTGAATCAGATTCTAAAAGATAGCAAATCCGTAACCGGCGCATATCTGAAAGATAACTCGCTAATTAATCTGGTTGACAAAGTTCGTAATCGTTCAGGTTCTCTGATCATAAAGAAAGCCTCTGAAAACAATCTGAAGGACATCGATGTTGAAATCCCGTTGGGCCTTTTTGTTTCCGTAACCGGGGTTTCTGGCTCTGGAAAATCAACTCTGATTAACGACGTTCTGTTAAAAACACTGGAGAACCATTTTAACAAATCAAATGTCAGGTCTGGATCTCATGAGGAAATTTCCGGTTTGGAGAATATTGACAAGGTGATTGCCATAGACCAATCCCCTATTGGCAGAACCCCGCGCTCAAACCCTGCAACCTACATTGGCGCCTTTACACCCATCAGAGATCTCTATGCAAACACGGCGCTATCAAAAGAACGCGGGTATGCACCGGGGCAATTCTCGTTTAACGTTGCCGTTGGCAGGTGCTTTGCATGTGACGGGGATGGCGTAAAGCAAATTGAAATGCAGTTTCTGTCCGATGTCTATGTAAAATGTGACGAGTGCAAGGGAAAAAGATACAACACTGAAACCCTGTCTGTGCTGTACAAGGGAAAAAATATTTCTGACGTTCTAGGCATGACTGTTTACGAGGCGCTAACTTTCTTTGAGAATATCCCTGCGATAAAACGAACCCTGCAGACAATGCATGATGTCGGATTGGGATACATCAAACTCGGACAGTCGTCTACCACCCTGTCTGGAGGCGAGGCTCAGAGAGTAAAACTTGCATCCGAACTATCAAAGCGAGGAACTGGAAAAACGCTCTACATCTTGGACGAGCCTACGACTGGCCTGCATTTTGCAGACGTTCAAAAATTATTGGATGTCCTTAACCGCCTGGTAAACTTGGGAAATACCGTGGTTGTAATTGAGCATAACATGGATGTCATCAAAAATTCCGACTGGATAATTGATCTTGGTCCCGAAGGAGGTGACGAAGGCGGCAAAGTTGTGGCCACCGGCAGCCCAAAAGATATTGCAAAAGCGCCCGGAAGTTACACTGGAACGTATTTGAAGAAATTATTGAAAAAATGACTTTTGACATTTCAAAAATCATCCTCCCCACCGACCCTGGAATTTACCTGATGAGGGATTCCGATGAGAATATTATCTATATTGGCAAGGCAAAGAATTTGAAAAACAGGGTCAGGTCTTATTTTAACCAAAATCAAAACTACAAGACTCAGAAACTGGTTGAAAATATTTCTGGCATTGAATTTGTTTTGACTGACAATGAGAGCGAAGCGTTTCTTTTAGAATCAAACATGATCAAAAAGTACAGGCCCAGATTCAACATTGAGCTAAAAGACCAGCAAAGGTACACCTATCTCAGAATCTCCGACGAAAAATTTCCCAGACTGCTGGTTTCAAGAAGAACCAGGGACGGAAAATTCCTGGGACGGGGAAAGACCTTTGGCCCTTTCACTCAGGGCAGTTCAAAACTGCTCACAATCGGCACGCTGAGAAAGGCGTTCCAGATACGAATTTGCAAAACCCTTCCGAAAAAAGTCTGCCTGGAATACCACTTGGGAAATTGCGAGGGGCCATGTGAATTCGGAGGTGCGCAGGACAGGTACCCTAAACATGTAGCAGCGCTGGAAGATGTGCTCAAAGGGAAAAACAAAACCAAAGTTTTTACAAAAAAATTGGAGGAAGAAATGCATCAAGCCGCTGAATTGCAGCAATTTGAGCGTGCAAAGGATATCCGTGACACGCTGATCAGGCTAGGAAGTCTGCAAACTAAACAAAAAATGGAATATGTCGAAAACTCCGATGAGGAATATTTCGGCATAGGCATACAGGAACAGTCTGCTGCAGTGATGAATTTCAGAATGATTAACGGCGTGATCAGAGACAGCGACAAATTCTTTTTTGATTTGGTGGGGGATAATTCGTTTTCAAACTTCCTGTTCCAGTACTATTCCACGCATCCGATTCCAAAATTTATTCTGGTTAGCGAACTACCTGTGAATCAAAGATTGTTGGAATCGCTGCTTTCGGAACAATCTGGGTTCAATGTCCAAATTCTGTCCCCCGCAAAAGGCAAGAAAAAGGACATCATTGATCTGATTCTGAAAAATATCAAACTAATCCACTCAAAGGGGGGTGATCCCGGGCTGGTTGAGCTGAAAGAAATTCTAAATTTGGATGTCATTCCAAACATCATTGAATGCTTTGATATTTCCAATCACGGCGAAGAGTTTGCTGTGGGCTCGATGGCAAGATTTGTTGGCGGCATTCCAAACAAATCCGGCTATAGAAAATTCAAAATAAAGACAATCTCTGGACGGGACGATTTTGCAATGATTGAGGAGATTGTCAAGAGGCGGTACTACAGACTGCTGGAGGAAAATTCAGAACTACCTGACTTGATTGTGATCGACGGCGGTAAGGGACAGCTTAGTTCTGCAATGAAGGCTCTGGAATCCCTCGGTTTGAAACTGCCCTGCATATCTTTGGCCAAGGAGAATGAGGAAGTTTACCTGCCAAAAAATAAAAATCCGATTATAATTCCAAAATACAAACCGTCTCTGAAAATTTTACAATATGCTAGGGATGAAACACACAGATTCGGTGTGGCATACAATAGGGCGATAAGGAAAAACAAAATAAAATAAGAAAAAAGGATTTTTTATTAGTTTGCTGTAACACTACCAGTCATCCAAGGATGAACCATGCAGAAGTACTTGTAACTGCCTGCGTCATTAAATGTAAATGCAAAAGATGCACCTCCCATGACTAGACTGCTATCAAATATACCAGATGGGCCATCTGCTGGACTACCGCCAGTTACTGTGTGTGCTGCTGTGTCGACGTTCATCCATTTCACTGTGTCTCCAGCCTTGACTTTGATGTCTGCTGGTGTGAAACATGAATTCTTTTCTTCACATCCTGGAACTGAAGTACCTTTTGGAATGTCAACACTGTGTGTTGTCGGTCCTGCTGGTTTAGCCATCGTGGTTTCTTTTTCTTTAGTTACCTCGGTGGATATTTTCTCTTCAATTGCTACAGATTCTTTCCCCGCCATACCGTCTCCGGATTTTACTTTTTGAGCAATATCTGCGCCAAACTGATCTGCTTGAGTTTTTACTGGAACTGCTGGAGCAGAAGATGCTGGGGCACTATATGTTGGAGTGTTGTCTGCAGCGTTTCCTGCAACTGCAATTCCTACACCTAGTAGTGCAATTGCAATTGAGAATACCATAGCTGCTTTGTCTATACTTGCCATAATTGATCCATGACTTACTGTATAGTAAATAAATCTAATCTTTGAAAATACGAATAGTTTAAAATTTTTAGAACTCTTTGGGATTGTTTCTCAAATCTGTTAAAATAACTGAAAATATGATTTTCAAAATATCATTTTTCTGTTATTTTTGTAATTATTCCAACATAACCGGAAATCCGTTGAAAATATCCCAAGATCACTCTATTTGAACGTGAAGTGTTGTCAATGAAATTGAACAGTTGTTTCTTTTATCAATCGCGGATGTAGGGCAATTACAAACTGCAATTGAGATCTCACCAAGTAACTATCCGTTTTTGGTCTTAATCTCTTTTGCATCAAGTAATTTGTTTGCCAGGTTGTCGCTGTATAGAATTAGTTCAAATTCAATCTTTAGTTCTCTCTGCGCGATTAGCTGGCTGATGAATTTGACTCGATTCAGAATGAATTCGTCTTTGATTTTTAAACCGTCTGCCATCTGCTCGAACATGGTTTTATCGTCCAGTTTTATTTTGACATGATCTCCGTTTCTTATCGCAAATACTCCGATTCCCCAAAACAACCCGATGTGGAGTGCGACATATTTTGATTGCATGTTTGAAATTTTGTCTTTGTATGTGTCGACATGCTCTCTGCTTTGATCAACAGATGAATCGTTTGTTTGAATTAACCATGATATTCTCTTCGCATTTCCGTCTGAATAGAGAACATGGTCCAATTGTCAACCAAAAAGGGGTCTTTTGTTAATATATTTTGAATCCCCTGCTTATGATCAAAGATTAAAAGATGTACATATGATAGAGTCGCACGCATTCTTTTCAAAAATGGTGGACGAATTAGTCGAATTCTCGGAATATGATCCGGAATTGGCAGACGGAATAAAGTGGCTCGATGTTCAGGCTCAGAAAAAAGGCATCACATTTTACGATATGGTTTTTGAAGTGCTGTACAAACACGATGTAAACTCTAAAGCCAAAGATTGGCTAAGCACAAGAAACTAAATTTATTTTCTCAAGTCCAGTGTTTGATATTCGCAACCCTGCGGTCCGCAATATTTTCCGACATAGACTGCTTTGGGTCTGTACAGTGCTGTTTTTGGCGCGGCCTCTGCAAATTTCTCTTCGATGATGTGCGCTGCCCACCCTACAACTCTTGCAATCGCAAAGATTGGCGTGTTGAGGTCTAGCGGGATTTTTAGCATGTAGTAAAGTGAGGCGCTGTACAAATCCACGTTCGGATAGATCTCTTTGTTTTTCCGTGATTTCATCTCTGCGATGGTTGTAGTCTCTACTTTTTCCGTTATGTCAAACCACGGCTCCTTGGTTTTCTCGGCAAGTTTTCTTGACAGCTCTTTCAGTACCTGCGCTCTGGGATCATACGTTTTGTACACCGCATGCCCCATTCCCATGATTCTTGCACCTGCACTCATTTCTTTTTTAATCCATTCCTCCGCCTTTCCCGCTTCTCCGATGTCCAGCAGCATTTTCATTACTTCCGTATTTGCCCCCCCGTGCAGTTCACCGCTCAGTGCCCCGATTGCCGCACTTACTGCCGAATACATGTGTGCCCTTGTCGATGCAACCTGTCTGGCAGTAAAGGTTGACGCGTTAAACGTGTGATCCCCGTGAAGGATTAGGCAGACATCGAATATTTTTTCTACTTCCGGATCTGGCTTTTCACCAAACATCATGTATAGAAAATTTGCAGCGTGACTGAGTGTTGGATCCGGATCCACCGCTGCCAGCCCGTTTCTAATTCTGTGCCAGCTTGCAATGATTGTGGGAACTTTTGCAATTAGGTTTATTGCTTTTTCATAGCTTGCCTCCTTGTTTGCAAACTCCTCGTCATAATATCCTGCAAGCGCTGCCACGAATGCTTGAAGCATGTCCATGGGATCCGCGTCTTTTCTCCAGTTTCCCATGTTTTTCTGCATCTGTTTGGGGATGCATCTTGCGTCAACAAGCTTTGTCTTGAATTCGTCCAATTCTTGCTTGGTTGGTAATTTGTCATAAAGTAACAGATATGCAGTTTCTTCAAATGTTGAATTTTTTGTAAGATCTAGTATGTCAAATCCACGATAGATGAGCTTGCCTCTCTCCCCGTCTATGTTTGAAATCCTGGTGTCTGCAACTTCGATTCCACGCAGACCGATATTTTTTGTCTCCATGCTGAGCCTACTGGAAATCTTTTATTATATTTTCGCCAAAATCACGTCTATGAAGTTTAGTAATTAGTCTAATATGGCAACTTTTGCTTCTAAATGATCATTTTTAATCAAAACTTAATGACTCCTAAAGAGCGAGAGCATTTGAAAAAATTAGATGACTTGGTGCTAAATGCTTCATCTGAAGAGCTAAAAAAAATTCAGGAAATAGACAACCGGACCCAGATGGAGGGATTGTCGCTATATGACGTATATCTTGATTCCAGTTCGTTGGTAAACCAAAGTATCAAAAAACCATTTAGAAAATCTTAATTTTACATTCTTCATTTAAATGAGGGTTTGTGATTTTTGAATCTGTATTGGTATCCTCTAAAACCAAAAAAACGCCAGCTAAGGTAACCAAAAAAACTGCAGCCAAGAAGGTAGTTAAAAAAACTGCAGCCGGCCCAACAGCTGCATCAAAGCGAACCAAGCTGATCTGCATTTCTCACAAGGAGGATTGCGACGGAATCAGCTCTGCAGCTCTTATTCGTCAAGCGTTTGGCGGCGATGCAATTCTTGTGGACTATCCTGGCCAGATGGAGGCATTAAACCAAGTTGTTTCGGATGAAAAATTAAAATCGCTGTTCATATGCGACTTGGGACTGAGCAAAAAAACTCAGGACGAGTTTGTTGACATTATGACAAGACTAAGAAAAAATAAAGTTTCAGTTACTTACATTGACCACCACGATATCGATCCTGCCATTGTAAAGGCGTTGGAAAAAATCAAGGTCAAGGTTATCCACGATATCAACGAATGCACAACTGTTCAAGTGTACAACGCATACAAATCAAAACTCAATGATCATGCGTCATTTGTTGCAACCTGTGCTGCCATTACCGATTACATGGAAGACAGGCCGATTGGCTCAAAGTTACTTCAAATCTATGACAGGCAATTTGCTTTGATTAGCGCAACAGTGATGACGTACAATATTGTCGGCCATCAGAGGGAACCTGACTATTTGCAATACCTGGTTGAGGAGTTGGCAGAATCCAAATTCCCTCATGACATTCCAAATACTTTCGAATTTGCCCAAATTCAGGTGGAGAAACTGTCCCAGATGATTGCCAAGGTGAAGGTGGGAATGAAAACCATGAAAAATCTCGGCTATATGGAAATTTTGGATGCTGGTGCCAGCGGCGCAGTCAATTTTGTCATGGGTCTGTCTGGAAAGGATGTCGGTGTCGCATACAAAGAGCGTGTAGACCATGGAATTTATGCCGTTTCAGTCAGGGGTTCAAAGAACTGCAAGGTTCACCTGGGAAAAATTGTCAATCTTTTAGCAACGAGCCTTGGCGGATCTGGCGGCGGGCATGACAAGGCATGTGGTGCAGTTGTCCCCAAGCCAAAGATTAAGCAGTTCATTACAGAATTAAATAAAAAACTCGCCTAGCTGATTTTAATTCCAAATGCGACAAACTCGCCTTTGTTTCTGGTTGCAAATTTTGCAATCGTTGCAAAAAATCCGTATTTTTTGTCTCTCTGTTTTACTGCACGAGATGTCTGCTCGTCATCCAGGATGCTTGCAACTCCTGGGAGCCACTCCCCTGTGACTTTGCCTTTCATTGTGCATGTTGCAATCTTTACCTGCTGATTGTTTCTTATGCGTTTTACTTTTCCAGTCTGCTCCCTGGTGACTACAACTATCGAATCGCCTTCGACTACAAACCACACCGGGGTCCTTGCAGGTTCGTTGTTTTTTCTGTATGATTCAAGCGAGATGTATTTTTGTGATTTTATCTCGTCTAAAATTGACATGTTTTTTGATTAACGATGCGATGTTAAAATCTTGGTACGATGCTGAACTTTGATTTTGACGAGACCATTATGATTGCAAATACTGACACTATCAAAACAAGCGATGCTATTGCTCCAAACTCTGGGACTACTACGCCGTCTTCAATTTCAACCTGGATGGATTTTTTGTATTCTGATGATGCTCCCTGGTATGCGGTGATTGTATACATTCCGTTTTCTTTCCATACTGGAAAGCCTGCCTTGACCTCAAGCTGGAACTTTCCTTGTGCGTCTGGACTTACTTGTCCGACTGAGACGATGTTTCCGTTGGGTGCTTTTACGGTGAATGTGACGTCCGTACTTCTGATGTCCGTGTTTCCGTTTATTTTGATGATGTTGGAGCCGTTAACCGTGTCTGCCTTTAATGCAATTTTATCTGTCCCTGAATTTTTTGGCACTGCAACTGCTGGCTCTGCAGGTGGCTGAGTCTGCGTGACTTGGTTTCTTGGTATTGCCTCTGATTCCACTGTGAAATGGGCCTGTGCAACCATCTCTGTATCTTCGTGACTTGCAGTGACCGTGTATGTTCCTGTCTTGAAGCTTGGCAGGGTTGGCTGAATTAGTTTCTTGAATGTCTTGTCATTCTGAATTGTAACCAGCGGACTATACACGACAACTCCGTCTGGATCGGTTACGGTGATCTTTACTGGTTTGTAATCTGCCACACCTGTTATTTTTCCGGTCACTAAAACTGAGTCAAGTGCGTTGACACTCTCGTTTTGGACTCCGACCTCGATTGAAACCTCCGCAAAAGCTGAAGCTGAGAAAACTGATATAACAATTAACGCCAACAAAGTAATCTTAAACACGACAGGTCTGAATCCTGCAGATATATGAATTGTATCTATGATTTCTTGGCAATACTGCCGTCTCTGAATCCGATTTACTGTGAAAACTCAATGACTGCGTCAATCTCTGTCATGGAGTTTAGCGGAAGGCAGGACACTCCGACTGCAACTCTTGCATGCTTTCCTTTCTCGCCGAATATCTCAAAGAACAAGTCCGATGCCGGGTTGATGACTTTGGGGTGCTGGTAAAATTCCGGATCGGAATTTACAAATCCTGAGACCTTTACAATTTTTGTAACCTTGTCCAGGCTTCCCAACTCCCTTTTTATCTGGGCAAGAATGTTGATTGCACACATTCTTGAGGATTTTTGCGCGGTCTCCAGATTGCCGTCTGAAACTTTTCCTGTAAAGATTACCTTTCCGTCTTCCATTGGAATCTGGCCTGAGATGAACAGCAGATTTCCCGTTCTTATCGCAGGTACGTATGATCCCGCAGGCGTAGGCGGACTTGGAAGTTTGACTCCCATGGACTCGAGTTTTTCCTCAATCAAGATTACTGTGCTTGGTTTTGGGCTGATTTTAGTATTTAGAAACGGAATCTGTATTTGATTTCTTTTGCCTGCCGGACTGATTAGAAGATATTGTATATGCGGAA